>NZ_JBFTHS010000042.1:0-39195 GCF_056394365.1 Lysinibacillus sp. 10T31 | reverse complement strand
GGATTATTCCCTGAACGTACTTCTTCAAAAAATTTTTTAACAATTTGCTCTGGTTTCATTTGAACCCTCCGCTATATACATTTTGGCAAGGAAAACTATATCTCCTTCACTTAATAATAGTCCTATAGGAAACAAATAGGAACAATTTTCTGCAAATTCCACTATCAAAACCACACCAAGCTCTGCCCTCTCATCACAAAGTGTTTTGGCTGTTTGATGCCGTTTTCAAAGCAAAAGAAAAACATCCCGAAGGATGTTTTAGATCAATTCTGAAATTTATTCACTTACAAAATATTTTCAACGACAGTTTCGATATCGAGCAATGAATCTGTCGGCTCAAAACGTGCAACTGTTTTCCCTTGTGCATCAACTAAAAACTTCGTGAAATTCCAACGAATATTACGCCCATCTAAAAAACTCGGCTCTAACTGCAAAATGTTCTCTGCTAGTATTTTCTCTTCCATACTGAACTTGCCAAATTCGCGGAAATCTACCTCATGCTTCAAATAATTAAATAGTGGATGCGTCCCTTCTCCATTTACCTTAACAAGGTCAAAAATCGGGAATGTTACACCGTAATTCATTTTACAAAGCTTTGTCGTTTCTTGTCCATCCTCGGGATTTTGGTTGCCGAATTGATCGCATGGTAACCCTAATACAATAAAATTATCATCTTTATATTTATCATACATTTTTTGTAGATCTTCAAATTGATATGTAAATTGACATTGGTTGGCCGTATTCACAATAAGCATCGGCTTTCCTCGATATGTTTCCATCGACAAAATTTCACCGTTCGATTTCTTTACCAAATAATTATAAATACTCATAACAAAACCCCCACTAATTACTTTTCGAATGTATTATATCATTTAAATAAATGACTTCCAAGAAACTAACTTATTCAAAAAAGCCCCTCGAATCCTGAACTGCCCCGTAAAAGTTAGATTTTTGGTCTAACTTTTGGGGTATAGTTCATTTTTAGTGGCTTTTATTTATTATTTATTATCTTCTACATATTTCCGAGTTAAGAATGCAGTCAAATGAGCTCGAGCTATTTCTGTGTCGTAACGGTTTTGTTGAAGTCGTTCAGCTAGTTCAGCGTGATTGCAATTTCCGAGTTCGGCGCGCCAGCAAATACAACCGTTCCGTTCTTCGGCAGTTTTACTTTGTTATTGCCGCCCACAACGGTAAAATTGACGCATACTCCCTGCTCATCATACACTGCGAACGAACTCTTCGCTGGCAATGCCACGGACATCGTTTTCCCTGCTGCAGCTTGCGGGATTGTAAACCATTTCGCATGCCCATTTGCTTGAAGCGTAACTTTGGATGATTGGCCTGCATCAAGCGATTTTACGTTGGATCCACTTACGTATAACAATCCGGCCATCTCCATATATTCATTACTGCCTTCTGTATAGAAACGAGCTTCCGTCGTATCACGGCTTGCCATCACGGGGATCTGGAGCTGATGCTCCGCCGTGTTCGGGCCTGTTATTTTTCTGCCTTCCCAATAGCCCGCCAGCCCATCCGTGCGAGTAATTTGTTTGGTAAGTACCTGTTGTGCAAGATATAGAATAGAACTAAATTTCTCGTTCACAAGATAGAACTTGACGCCTTCCCGCTTCGCCCATGCGGCAGCGCTTTCCTTCGATAACACGTTGTCTTCTAGCTTCTCGCCTAAATATTGATCTATCGCATCTTGCCCCAAGCTTGGCGTCGATAGATATGATCTCTCCCTCAAATAAGTTCGTCCATTCCGCTCGGTGACGAAGTTGAGCTTGGAGGTACCCTCTTCATTAACAAAGCTTCCATCCGCAGTATATACATATTTTTCTTCTGGATTAAATGGTAAGAACAGTTCTCCATTCTTCGTAATTTCTATTTTGAAATGACTGCCACTATTGCCGTAAAAACCCGCTTTCTTCGCTACGTCTTGAGGCATCTTGGCCTTAACCGGCTTACCAAAGGATTTGTTCGGCTTGATGTCCTTAATTGTGCCCTTCTCTTTGAGCGCGGCAAGTAGCAATTCAGTTGCCAACAGTTGATTTGTAGAGCTGCTACCGCCAGATGACAACACAGCCGCTGCCATCTTCTGTTCCGGAAGCACGACCATTGTAGCATGTTGTAGTAACGTGTCGCCGTTTTTAGCCAATCCCTTTATCCCATATTCACTGAATGGATATAGTTTCACACTATCCCAGCCAAGACCATAGTTGATAATGTTATCTTCATCTCCCGGCCACATTCCTTTTTTATATTCCTCTTGCTCCATTGCCTTAACTGCCTTATCAGAAAGGATTCCTTCTCCCTGTCCCATAAATAATTGTGAAAATCGCACCATATCTTCTGCCGTGGAAGAGATTCCTCCTGCACCAATCTCATTCAATGCTTCAATGGGAAGCTGCCCTTGGTACGTCGGAAAATAAAGTCCAGCCCGCTTATCATCTTCCCAATTGTCCTGCGGCGTTTTCGTATGATTTAGCTTTAAGGGTTCTGTAAACCGTTTATGTAGATATTCGGTAAAGCTCATACCGCTGACTCTTTCTACCAAAATCTCGGCCAGCGTAAAGCCGTCGTTGCAGTATACCGAGAACGCACCAGGTTCCGCCTTCAAGCTTTGGTCGGACAATTGCCTTAACAAGCTGTCATGGGCATACGTATCATTATCTTTAAATAAAAATGCATTACTATATATAGTACCTTGCAAGCCTGAGGAGTGGTTCAACAGCATACGCGGCGTAATACGTTTGTAACGCTCGTCTTTCATCTGGAAATCAGGAACATAGTGGACGACAGGAGCATCCAAATCGACTCTTCCTTCGTCGACCAATTTCATCACAGCCGCCGCTACATACATTTTACTGACTGAACCAATCCCGTATAGAGTATCTTTGGTCAGCGACTGTTTCCCTTTCAAATCGTTCTTGCCTGTCTGACCCGACAAAATAATTTGGCCATTATCAATTAGCGCATACTGCACGCTAGTCGTTTCATACGACTTCGTGAGTAGTGCAGCCTTCTCTGYCGCAATCTTCTTCAGTTCTTGACTAGTTACTTCTTGGCTAGCTACAACCGTAGTCTGACTGCTAGAAAACGCCATCGCCCCTGTTGGCAGGCTAATCGTTAACGCTAATGTAGCCGCTAACACCCCAGATAGTTTTTTTTTCATAAAAAAATTGCCTCCTTAGATAAATAATCGATTTCAAAATATACACTTCCTAAAACAATAATTAATGCCCCCACAAATAAATTTTTTTGTTCACTTTAACACCCTGATTACTCCCTTCAACAAGAAATATTTTCTATAAATAGAATATCAATGTTATATTTAGTTCGTAAATACAGTGATAGACTGAAACCATATCGGGCCTAAGACTTATGCGTTATGACAAAGCAAATTAAAAAGACCAGCTCGGCTATATTAGCTGGTCCTGCACCCCTAAAGTTAGAGTCAAAAATCTAACCTTAGGGTGTTTTTCATGGTGAAATACAGTGAAGAATTCAAAATAAATGTGGTTAATGAATATATGAAAGGTCCTTTAGGTTATAAATTATTAGCGGAAAAACATGACATTCCAATTACTCGCAAATTAAGCGTTGGGTATGTGCCTACAAAGAATTTGGAGAAGTTGGATTACGTAGAAAAGTAACGAAACAAGCTTACTCTGTTTAATTCAAGCTCGATGTATTACACTTTATGAAACAAACAAGTGCTTCTTATCAAGATACAGCGATTGAATTTAACATTAATAGCAAACTGGAACAGTAAATTTTTGAAGGAATCAATAGAAGGCCTGCAAGAAAAAGCGAAGGAACGGCCACCTATGTCTAATAATCTAAAAAATAAACCTGTCAAACAACCAAGCACAATGTCTCGTGAAGAACAACTAGAACGTGAAAATGAGCTTCTCCGATTAGAGATTGCGTACATAAAAAAGTTAGACGCTTTCGAGGCGAACCCGGATGCCTTCCTCGCAAAGCACAAGCAGCGTTGGCATTCGAACTCAAAGAAGAAGGGTTCCGATTGAAAGATGTATTGAAAATCGTTGAGATCCCTGAAGCAACGTATCATTTCCATATCCAATAGTTAAAAAATAAAGATCCCAATCAAGAATGGAATACATTGATTTTAGCGCTATTTGAGAAGCATGAAGGTAGATATGGTTATCGCCGAATCCATGCAGAATTAAAATCACAGGGATACGTCATCAATCACAAGTAAGTATAGCGAATCATGAAGGAATTGGGTTTAAAGTGTGTGAAATTCGTTCGTAAATCTCGTTATAAATCATACAAGGGCATGGTAGGTAAAGTCGCAAAGAATCGATTAAACCGCCGTTTCGACACGCCAAACGCTTTACAAAAACTGGTGACGGACGTAACAGAATTCAAGTGTACAGAAAATGAAAAATTTTATTTAAGTCCAATCATGGATCTCTATAACAGGGAAATTATTGGGTTTAGTATGTCCAAACGCCCAACATTGGATTTCGTATTAGAATCGCCACATCAAGTTCTGCCAACCATTCAGAACCAAGCTACATATCGTGCAACGATTCATTCGGACCAAGGTTGGCATTATCAACATAATTCATGGGTGAAAACATTACAGCAAAACAAGATCTTCCAAAGCATGTCTCGCAAAGCGACGTGTGCAGACAATGCGGCGATGGAAAACTTCTTTGGCATTCTCAAACAAGAGATGTATTACGGTGAAGTATTAATCTCGTATGAAGAATTGAAGAAGAAAATCGAACGGTATATCGACTACTATAACAATGAACGTATTAAACAAAAACTGGCTGGCATGAGTCCAGTAAAATACCGTACTTCATGCCAGCCAATTAGCTGCATAATAAAAACTCTAACTTTTGGGGTATAGTTCATTTTTAGTAGCTTTTGTTTATTATTTATTATCTTCTACATAATTCCGAGTTAAGAATGCAGTCAAATGAGCTCGAGCTATTTCTGTGTCGTATTGTTTTTGTTGAAACCGTTCTTGAATTATAGTTAATCCAACGTGATTGCAAATTCCGAGTTCGGCGCGCCAGCAAATACAACCGTTCCGTTCTTCGGCAGTTTCACTTTGTTATTGCCGCTCACAACGGTAAAATTGACGCATACACCATTCTCATCATACACGGCGAACGAACTCTTCGATGGCAACGCCACGGTCATCGTTTTCTCTGCTGCCGCTTGCGGGATTGTAAACCATTTCGCATGCCCATTTGCTTGAAGCGTAACTTTGGATGATTGGCCTACTTCTAACGGTTTTACGTTGGATTCACTTACGTATACAAATCCGGACATCTCCATATATTCATCGCCGCCTTCTGTATAGAAACGGGCGTCCGTCGTATCACGACCTGTCATAACGGGAATCTGGAGCTGATGCGCAGCCGTATTTGGGCCTGTAATTTTTCTGCCGTCCCAATAGCCCTCTAGACCTTCATTGCGATGAATAGTAAACATCATCGGTAAGAGATATTGAGTAGAACTATATTTCTCATTTACAACATAGAACTTGACGCCTTCCCGCTTCGACCATGCTGCAGTAGTTTCCTTCGATAACACGTTGTCTTCTAGTTTCTCGGCTACATATTGAGTAACAGCTGCTTGCCCTAAACCTGGCATCGATATAAATGTGCTCTCCCTCAAATATGTTCGTCTATTCTTCTCTGTGACAAAGTTGAGCTTGGAGGTACCATTCTCATTAATAAAGCTTCCATCCGCAGTATATACATATTTTACTTCTGGATTCGATGAGAAGACCAGTTCGCCATTCTTCGTAATTTCTATTTTGAAATGACTGAAACTATTGCCGTAATAACCCGCTTTCTTTGCTACGTCTTGAGGCATCTTAGCCTTGACCGGCTTGCCAAAGGACTTGTTCGGCTTAATATCCTTAATTGTTCCCTTCTCTTTAAGGGCTGCGAGCAGTATTTCAGTCGCCATCAGTTGATTTGCAGTGCTGCTACCACCGGATGACAACACAGCCACTGCCATCTTCTGTTCGGGAAGCACGACTAGTGAAGCATGTTGCAGTACCGTGTCGCCGCCTTTAGCCAAGCCCTTTATCCCATATTCACTAAATGGATATAGTTTCACACTATCCCAACCAAGACCATAGTTGATAATATTATCTCCATCCCCCGGCCACATTCCTTTTTTATATTCCTCTTGCTCCATCGCCTTTACTGCCTTTTCAGAGAGGATTCCTTTTCCCTGTCCCATAAATAATTGTGAGAATCGCACCAAATCTTCTGCTGTGGAAGAGATCCCTCCCGTACCAATCACATTCACTGATTCAGTAGGAAGCTGCCCTTGGTACATTGGAGAATAAAGTCCAGCTCGCTTATCATCTTCCCATTTGTCCTGCGGCGTTTTCGTATGATTTAGCTTTAAGGGTTTTGTAAATCGTTGATGTATAAATTCGGTAAAGCTCATACCGCTGACTCTTTCCACCATAATCTCGGCTAGCGTAAAGCCGTCGTTGCAGTATACTGAGAACGCGCCAGGATCCGCCTTCAATTGCTGGTTGGACAATTGCTGCAATAAGTTATCATGGGCATAGGTATCATTATCATTAAATAAAAATGAATTACTAAGAGTACTACCTTGCAAGCCAGAGGAGTGGTTCAACAGCATACGTGGCGTAATGCTTTTGTAACGCTCGTCTTTCATCTTGAAATCAGGAACATAGTGGACGACAGGAGCATCCAAATCGACTTTTCCTTCGTCGACCAATTTCATTACAGCCGCTGTTACATACATTTTACTGACTGAACCAATCCCGTATAGGGTATCTTTGGTCAGTGGCTGTTTCCCTTCCATATCGTTCTTGCCTGTCTGACCCGACAAAATAAGTTTACCATTATCAATTAGCGCATACTGTACGCTAGTTGTCTCATAGGTCTTCGTAAGTAGAGTAGCCTTCTCTGCTGCAATCTTTTTCAGTTCTTGACTAGCTAATTCTTGGCTAGCCACAACCGTAGTTTGACTGGTAGAAGTCGCCATCGCCCCTGTTGGTAGGCTCATCGTTAACGCTAATGTAGCGGCTAACACCAAAGATAGTTTATTTTTCATTATAGAAATACCTCCTTGATATCTAGATATACACTTCCTAAAACAATATTTAATGCCCTCACTAATAAAATTTTTTTGTTAACTTTAACACCCTGATTATCCCCTCCAAAAAGAAATATTTCCCATAAATAGAATATCAAAGTTTTATATTCTCGTAAATACAGTGATAGACTGATGTCATATTGGGCTTAAGATTTATGGTTGATTATGACTAAGTAAATTAAAAAGACCAGCTCGGCTAAATTAGCTTTGCTGGTAATCTCCCATTATGTAGCTACAACATTTGCAACTTGCGCAAGTTTAGCTGTTTTTATTTTATTTGATCCTACTTTGGCTGCTTCAGCAACAGTAAATGTGCGGGCAGATTAGTTGAAGAAGGTTTTTTTAGATTTTTGTGGAATATATCACCTTAAATAGTCTGGTATTGATGTAATATTCACATTGTGATTAACCAGACAGTAGGAGGAGTTTAAAATGTCATTAAAACCAGGAGATATAATTACGTTTGAACGAACTTTTACAGTAAGGGATGTAGAATTATTTACTGAGGTTTCAGGGGATGAAGGGATTCATCATATTACCCCAGATGAACAAGGAAGACTTGTCATTCAAGGGTTACTAACGGCAACTCTGCCAACAAAAATAGCTGGAGACCATAACGTACTGGCCCGTAATACGAGTTTTGTGTTTTTAAGACCTGTTTTTACAGGAGATACAATATTTTGTATAGTTAAAATTGAGAAATACGAAAGGCAAGAAAATAATAGAACAGCGTTTGTAGCATCCTTTTTATGTAAAAATCAGCATGAAAAAGAAGTATTGAAAGGAGATGTATCAGGCGTAATTCTTTAAACTTTATTATAATATTGGGAGCAAATCGACATCTATAGGGCAGCATTCCTGTAATAACTAAACAGAGATAATATATGTAAAACCAGATAGTTTGTAAATAAATGTACTTAAACGATCGGTTGCTTTCGTTAAATTTTGATTTACGAAATATCAAACCAAGTTGTACAAAAAAGGTACTGCGAATTGCAGTACCTTTTAGTATGCTAATTAATTATCTTTCTTTTAACCTGCGATTTTGCTATTTGTACTTCAAAACAAAACCCGTTAACGTTATTGCGGCTTTTTCAAAACTCTTTTCTAAATTTGTTTCCTCTAAAGGTTTCATCCGGTAGAAATTCCCTTAAGGTGAATGATATCGAATAGTTGCAGATACACCGTTTGCAAAAGATCCACCAGAAGTTGTTATTTCTACAGACAGAAGAGTACAACTATTTACTGAGAAATTTGACGTTATAGTTGTACAACAATTTGGTGAAGTAGATGAACTAGGTCCTGTAATAGTTGCTATGATACCAGTAGCTATCGGGGCAGTAAAGCCACAATTTGTACTTAAATATATTTGTGCAGATGCAGTATCTCCAGCAGTTAAATTATGATCTCGTATATTAAGAGTTAAACTTGTTATCACTGCATTTTGAGGAACTACAAATGTATTTTTAATGAAAGAAGCTGAGGCACTCCCAATCCCAAGAAAATCATTGTTTACAACTGATTGATCTGTACTTAAGTAAACTTCCATTAGTCCTGGACCATTCGAACCTGTTGGACCAGTGGAGCCAGTCACTCCTGTTGAACCGGTAATTCCTTGAAGCCCAGTTACCCCTGTTGTTCCTGTTATTCCTTGAACCCCAGTTGCTCCTATCGCTCCTGTTATTCCTTGAACCCCAGTTGCTCCTGTCGCTCCTGTTATTCCTTGAACCCCAGTTGCTCCTATCGCTCCTGTTATTCCTTGAACCCCAGTTGCTCCTGTTGCCCCTGTTGTTCCTTGAAGCCCAGTTGCTCCTGTTGCCCCTGTTGTTCCTTGAGGCCCAGTTGCTCCTGTTGCTCCAACTCTACCCTCTATTATTTGCAGTCCAGTTGCTCCTGTTGCTCCGTTTAACCCACTTTGAAAGTTATTAAATTTCATTGGATCACCTCCTCCCCTATTTCATAATATTTTTTTTAGAAATAATGAAATAGACGTTCTGACAGTATCCTTATACACAGGAGAATGGCGTTTTTTTATATTTAGTATTGCACCTACCTTATCTGCTGGTCTAACGGGACTAATTTTTACATTACAGAGATTCAGTAAGGATAAAAAAATCGCTTAAAGTTTTTATACTGTCTGGTGAGATTATGGTGAATCCCTGAGATTTTTGATGTCATGATGAACATTTGGGGGAAATGCTGATACTTACTTTGGAACGTATCAAAAAAACAGGTTTGAAGTCCTAACAGAAGAATGATCGCCTGTGCTGTTCCTTTGTTTAATGCGCGACATTTATTACACTGCAAAATAATCTGTAAAAAACAGATCAAGCATGCAAAATGCGATGCTTTTATTCAAGCATCGCACTCATAAATTGTATAAAAATTTATTTTGATTCCATTACTGCATAGTAATTGTTTTCATTATCCGCAAAATTAAACACTCTACCTGAAGGCATATTTACAATTTCTCCGACAATAACGTTTTTGTTTGATAAGTCGTTATATAATTTATCGATATCTTCCGAGAAGAACATTAAAGAAGGCGTACCAAGATTCAATTCAGGTTGCATTTTAGCGATTAATTCCTTATTGTGGAGAATAATTCTTGTCGCTGCTTCTTTAGTTGGAGCAATTTCAATCCATTTCATTCCTTGGCCGTTATCTTCCTCTGAAATTACACTAAATCCTACTTTTTCTGTCCAAAACTCTTTTGCTTCATCTTGGTTATTAACGTACAACATGATTTGACCGACTTTATTAATCATTGCTTTTTACACTCCCATAAAATGTCTGATTTTCTTACCTGAAAAACTTTTCTATTATTACAGCGACTGCACATGCTCATTCAAGCGGTCCCAAGTTTCTGTGATGCCTTGTAGCATGCCCATATCCATAACGGTCTTAAGCGCTTCTGCAGACACATATTGTGCACGGTTTATCAACTTAGTCTTTCCATCCAAATCGATGAATTCCAATGTAATCTCGGTCGATGGCATAGAGTCATTCGAATTACCTTCAGCATCCGAAAAGTAATCGGTATAGCTGATCTTCTCAGGCTCGATAATCTCCTTATAAATCCCTTTTCCCCACGATTCCATACCAAAAAAGTCACCAAGGTTTTCATCAACGCACTTCATACAGTAGTGCCAAACGCCTCCCGGACGAAAATCAACAGTGCAGACTGGAATTTCCCAACCTCTCGGCCCCCACCAACGTTTCAGATGCTCTGGATCTTTGAACATCTCGAATAATAAATCTCGTGGAGCATCGAAAACGCGCTCCAGTATAAGTACACGATCGTTTTCTACTCTTGATACCATTGAATTGTTTGACATTGTAATTCCTCCTTGATGATGAAATGGTTTTATGATTTTTCTTTTTTCTGCAATTCCTTCAAATATTCATCTAAATTATCGAATCTTTCTTGCATTACACTCTGGAAGGACTGTATCCAAGAATCCAGCGCTTGGAATGGCTCGGGCCGCAGCTTGTAGATTCGACGGTTAGCTTCAGCCTGCACTTCCACGATCCCGTTGTCGCTAAGTACTTTTAAATGCTTTGAAGTTTGAGGCTGCCTCAATCCCAGTTGGTCGGCAATCTCACCCACGGTTAGAGGACCCTGGCGCAGGAGTTCGACGATATTCAAACGATTTGGTTCAGACAAAGCGCTCAACGTCGTTATGTTTACTCCTGGAACTTTCCCTGACATGTCACTCACCTCGTAAAATGATGGTCGCCGGTAAATTATCATCTACATCAGCACAGGTTTTATGTTCCTGTTAATCAAAATATAACTCACAAGGAATATTCCTGTCAAGGTATATTCAAGTGTATCTTTATCATTTGAACCAAAATATTGTTTCTCACTCTATGTTGCTTCATGTGCTTACCAATAGCTCGCATACTATGCCCATTAAGGGGTATACGAAGTACCTCAATTTCTTTATCTCCATGTACCACTTTTATCGAAAAACACTAGGGTAACCTACTTGACATCACCAACTAGCAATATAGCTTATGAAATAGACTATCCATTCCTAATTATTTTTATATACAACCCTAGTTCCATTCCCTAAAATGTAAATATAAAGGAGAATTTAAAGGAACTTTCTATATAGAGGCAATGCCAACTTTATTACTTTCTCTTTAAGGTGTATAAATAGTAGAAGTTTTCAAGGGTTCCGAAACATGTTCAAAATTCTCTACTGTCTATACCCGTATTCTTTAATAGAGTGTTCCCATACTTTTATATGACGGAGAGGATAAGATGGCATTCAAAACACCAGAAGGCGAGGAACTTTTTCAGCAAGCCTATAGCAATAATTTAAAACGTTGGAATGTTTCATATGAAATATTGAATATACCGACAACATACGGAAATACTCATGTCATAGCATCTGGAGAAAAGGAACTTCCGCCAGTTATTATGTTGCATGGGGCTGGAATGGGATCAACTATTTGGTATGCGAACATTGAGGCGTTGAGCAAGATTCGACGCGTCTATGCAGTTGATACAATTGGGGATATTAACAAAAGTGAACCTATTCGTTCCATCAGCGACCCTGAGGACATGGGGAAATGGATGGCTGAAGTTCTGGATCATCTTGGTATTGAAAAAACAGATTTTATCGGACATTCGGCTGGTGGGTATATAACATTGAATATAGCGACATCCATACAAAGCAGGATAAACAAAATGGTCCTCTTGTCCCCTGCCGCTTCATTTGTCCCGTTGCATAAACAATTTTTCCTTCGTCTTGCTTTTATAAATTCCATAAGACGTAAAGGATTCATCCAGCGATTTTTTTGTGATTGGTTCATAGCAAAAGGAAATACCATCGATAACGAAGTCTTTGATCAATTCATTTACGGGGTTTTGCATTACAAATGGAAGGTAAAGCCAGTCATCCCAAAAGTGATTCCAAAAGAAAAACTAAAGACTATTCAAGTTCCAACCTTATTATTAATGGGCGAAAAAGAGGTTATCTACAACCCCAGACGGGCTCTGATGCAAGCAAGAGCCAGCATTCCTCATATAGAAACCATAATGTTACCAAATACAAGTCATTGCTTATTTATAGAGGATGCTAAAAAGGTAAACGATTCGATCATTAATTTTTTACATAAAGATACTCCATGTGAACCGGAGTCTTTAGTAACGAGTGCTAATGTTCAAGAGGCATAAGCTATTTAATCATTTTAGACCGCTTTCCCGATGCAACAAAAAAGCCCGATTTCTCAATTTTAATACTGAGAAA
Organism: Lysinibacillus sp. 10T31; assembly: GCF_056394365.1. Taxonomy (NCBI): domain Bacteria; kingdom Bacillati; phylum Bacillota; class Bacilli; order Caryophanales; family Bacillaceae; genus Lysinibacillus; species Lysinibacillus sp. 10T31. The sequence goes on along the minus strand of NZ_JBFTHS010000042.1, from coordinate 26,800 downwards.
TCGGGCTTTTTGATATTGCTGAAGCAGTCACATTTTTTGTACTAGCTTAGCTATTTTATTTTTTGTTATAGCATTAAATTGTTCTCGCAATGATTTGAATTGTATGTGTAATAATAATTAAAAATCCTAAAACAATACAACATGTCGCTAGCGTACTCTTTTTATGATTTTTCTGCCTTACAAAACCAAAAATAATTAGGCATATTCCAATCACAATAGATACTATTGATAGAATTATAAAAAATGGTGTACCCAATGATATCGTAGGAATAATATCTGTTAATTGCATGTCAACTTCTCCCTTTCAAATTCTAAGTTTATATATAGCTCTTCACCAAAATATGTACTTCCCTGCACATCTTACTTCAAGAAAACTCTTTGCGCAGGACGTTGCCAAAACCACTTCGTCCCTCATACACATTTACTCCCACAATTCCTCAGAGTCGCCATCCTCCATTCATGTAATTGTCACCAAGAGCCATTTAATTTTCCCTTTCATTATCTATTTATTATTGTACGAATCAGTTTTCTCTTTTTTCTTACTCATTCCTTACAAATTTATTAATTTGTAGCCAAAACCAAATTTCACCATAGTGGCAACTCAATTAAAATTCGTATGAATCTAACATTTGGAGCAAATGCTTTAGTTATGTCACCATTTCTAGAGTCCGATGTAGCGATTATGGTTCTTATCTCCTCAAATAAGACAAAAAATTTTTAATTGAACGATTCATGCATAATGAATTCATTAAAACAGACATTATAGGATATCACCTTGTTAAGTTATTTTTCAAAATAAAAATAACTCCATCACCTTCTAGGAGGAAAAAATGAATATAAAATTACGGCTTAAAATAATGATTTTTCTACAGTTTTTTATTTGGGGATCTTGGCTTGTTACATTTGGTTCTTATATGATCAATACGTTGAATTTTACTGGCGCGCAAGTTGGAATCGTATATAGTTCTAACGGTCTTGCAGCCATTATTATGCCAAGTTTAATCGGTATTATTGCAGATCGATGGGTAAAAGCAAATGTGTTATACGGAATATTACATTTCCTCGGTGCAATTACCCTATTTACCGCTGCTGAAATTTCAGATCCTACCATGATGTTCTGGATAATGCTCTTTAACTCAATCGTTTATATGCCCACACTTGCTTTATCGAATACAATTTCTTATTATTACCTGGAAAATAGAGGATTTGATGTTGTAAAAGACTTCCCACCTATTCGTGTCTATGGGACAATAGGTTTTATTCTTGCGATGTGGATTATTAGTCTTGCCAAAATAGAATTAAGCAATATTCAGCTATTAATAGCTAGCGGTTCTTCATTACTACTTGCACTATACACAATTTCTCTTCCTGCCTGTCCAACTTCTAATGCAATTAAGGACAAGTCGTTGGTAAGCCTTTTGGGATTAGACGCTTTTGTCCTTTTTAAAGATAAAAAAATGGCGTTGTTTTTAATTTTCGCAATGTTATTAGGTGTTGCGCTTCAAATTACCAATACATTTGGTGATCCATTTTTACACGACTTCGCGTTGAACCCTGATTATAAAAATAGCTTTGCTGTTAAATATCCAGCTATTTTATTATCAGTGTCACAAATTTCAGAGGTATTCTTTATTCTGACCATTCCATTTTTCTTACGTAAGTATGGCATTAAAAAAGTAATACTGATCAGTATGATTGGATGGACATTACGTTTTGTTTTCTTTGGATATGGAAGCCCAATTGGCGTAGGATTTTTACTATTATTGTTATCAATGATTGTTTATGGTTGTGCCTTCGATTTCTTTAATATTTCGGGAGCCATTTTTGTGGAAAAAGAAGTCGACCACCGCATTCGCGGTAGTGCTCAAGGATTATATAGTACAATGGTCAATGGCATAGGCGCCTATTTAGGAGCTGTCATTAGTGGAAAAGTAGTTGATTATTTTACAGTTGACGGCGTAAGAAACTGGCACAACATTTGGTTGGTTTTTGGGGCGTATACTCTTATTTTGGCATTCATTTTTGCAATTACTTTTAAATATAATCATGACAGTAATGCTATGAAAGATGTAACAACGAAACAGTGATTTAATAAAATTTTACTTTCAAGTAAGAGAAAGAGCCTTACCGTTCAAGGTATAAGGCTCTTTTACTGTAATAGAACTGTTTACTAATGGATATCCAAAATAATTAAGCAAAATTCGCTAAAAGCTTAAACGGAATAACGTTTTCTCCACTCTTCAAGAGACATCTCATTAAAACTCTCAATATCGTCTAGTCTCAATGGTGTAATTAATTCTAATGAATTACCATCTGGATCTGAGAAATAAATTGCTGCATGTGCATGAGGATTATTTGACAGCACTAAAGGTTGATGTTCAGAAGTAAGGCCAAATTCTGTTCGAACTTCAATGCCGATTGAAGACAACCACTCTTTCACATGCTCAAAATCTTCTTCGTCAATTTTAAACGCCAAATGTCGGATAGATGGATGGTATTTTAAGTGAACACTATCACTTTCCCATAAACCTAACCAGCTTTCTCCTTTAACAACCCAAAAGAAAGCAACTTTTCCTTTTTTATAGGCTAGTTCCAGCCCTAATTTTTTATAAAATACAATCGAGTTTTCTAAATTACTAACTGTTGAGACTCCCACGGTTAAAACCGCAAGCCCTACACCACACGGTGTGACGGGTGGGATTCTTGAATGACTAAGCGTTCGCAGTCAATTTCTGTTTTGAACAGCCTTCAAGATGAGGGCATCTCATTGCCCCTCCTAAGACAGTGCATATAGCATCTTAGGCTGATTGACTTTTACCATCAATCACAGGTGCATATCGAATATTCATTGCACCGACTAAATCACGGTGTTTCTCAAATCCACATTGGCACTTGTATTTTCTGTCTTGTGCCTTGTTCTTTTCAGAACATTTCGGACAGGATTGACTTGTATAGGCAGGGTTCACGTATTCAACTTTAATACCAACTAAATTCGCTTTGTATTCAATAAATTGAGACAGACGATAAAATGACCAAGTATGCAGATTTTTCTCGTTTTTACGGCTTGTTCTTGCCGTCTGTCTGATATTCGTTAGTTGTTCTAAACGAATGACAGAAATGTTATTATCAGTTGCGAAATTTACGATTGCACGACTTACTTTGTGGTCTTGGTTCTGCATCCATCTTTTTTCTTTATCGTCTAAATTACGAATAGCGTTGATTTTCTTTTTGTTTCCTAATTCCTTCCGTTTTGAAGCAAACTTACGCTTCTTATTTTTGTTTTGTCTACCGTTTCCAAAGAAACGAACCTTATCGTCGTCTGTGATGGCTACCGCAGGAACTTTGAGACCTAAGTCTACACCTAAAATCTTTGTTCCTATTTTTTCATTTGTAGGAATCGTCACAGATATTTGTGCAACCCACTTATTGGATTTTTTCGTGATTCGAAGTGTGCCTAATTTGTGTTTTAACAAATCCAAGTTTCGGTTGTCTTTATCAATCAATAATGCACGAACCTTTAAACGAGTTGATTTCCCATTTACCATAAATGGAATTGAAATGTGTGTGAAATCAAATGAATAGTTTTGATTGTTCCATACACAAACGGGTCTTTTTAGAATCGGAACGATTTTGTATTTACTTTTTTTCACTTTTGTAGAAAACAAACTTTTTGCATCCTTAATGGCTTGGTTTTTCACTGCACTTGGTATATTAGCTTCAACATCTTTTGTACTTTTCTTAGTGCATTTCTTTGTTTCCGCCATTTCGGATACAAGTGTATTAATGACTCTGATATACTCGTGACTACTTTGTTCCAATAGCCCAATTTGTACTTTTGTTGGAAGCAATTTAACTTTGACTGTGATAGTTTGTGACACAAGTTTCACCCCCTTGTCTTTTGATTTTCAACATAATGTTTTATTGTCTCACTAGATACATTTCCAGAAGTAGAAACAAAATAAGAACGTGTCCATAGACTCGGCAAATGTTGAAGATGAGGAAACTCTTCTCTCAAGCGTTTTGATGTCACTCCTTTAATTTTTGCCATTATATCAGCAGGACTAAGTATTGGCAGTGTATTCAAAAACAAGTGAACGTGGTCTTTGTCACATTCCATTGCGATAATAGCAATATCCAGTTCCCCACATATTTCTTGAACCAACTCTTTGAAACGTTCTTCTACTTTTGTGTTAAGGAAAATCTTTCTTCTGTATCGCGGGCAAAACACAAAATGATAGTTAATTAATGACACGGTTGTTTTGGCTCTTCTATAATCATTTATCATATACACATCGTATTAGTTTTGACGCCAAACTGATACGAAAAAGATAAAAAATAAAAGATACCAACATGTTGGATACTTAAAGTACCACAAACCTACAGTTTCAGTGGCACTCCTTATCCAACCTCACTTTCATCCCATGCCTAAAGGCGACGGGCTTTCCCGTTCGGAAAGGGCTGTAATGGCGGCACTTTCTTCCGCTAATTTCCGCACTTCATCTGCAACGATGGCAAATCCTTTACCATGCTCCCCCGCCATTGCCGCTTCAATTACAGCATTAAGAGCAAGTAAATTCGTCTGTTCTGCAATATGCTGTATGCCCTTTAACAAGCTATCTACGGTTTTCAAGCTAGTCTGTAGCTCATTCACAGTTTCGGCTGTAGAACTCATCGCTTGATTCATCACACCCATCTGCGCCATCGCATCCTGCATTTTCTCCCAACCTACTAAAATCTCCTGCTGCAAATCAGTAGATTTAGAAACAGTATCCTTTGAAATAGCGAATGTTTCGGTAACAAAATGCACAGATTCCTTCATCGTGCCATGAATCATTTGTAGACTAGATGACTCCTGTTGAATACTTGCGGAAATATCTTCTGTAGCTAAAAGAATTTGTTTACTCGTTCCAGTTAAACTCTGCATATTTTGTTGGAATTGTGTAACATGCTCATCCAATGCTTGGCTACTTTTTTCAATTTCCTGAAACGTATTCTCTAACTGATTTAATGACGCTTTCACTTCATTTTGCTGAATGGCAGCATGCTCAACTAGTTCATTGCCCCATTTTGCGATTAAATAAAATGCAATGATAACGCCATTCATAATCGCAAGAAGCGTAATGAAAACAACCATATCATTGGATGGCCCTAATAATGATTTAGCATTAGCAATATAAAGTATCAGGAAGCTGATGTTTGTTAGCACGCCAAAAAATACTAGTAATTCTTTCTTAAAATAAGGCTGTTTTCTAAATGATTGTTGCTGTTAAAACTAAAAAACAGATTTAATCTACAAAACGAGTAGGATAAATCTGTCTTTTTGGTTTGATATAAAAAACGAAGCTTTAGAACATACTCATTTTGAAGAAAGAGCTACCTATGCAACTTTATGACCTTCAAGTAAATCACCTGTTAGTTGAAAATAATTTAACTTTCTTCGACGTTTATAGCTATATCCCCAAATAATTTATCATTAAAATATATTTCTAATTTCCATAATCCACTTATAGGGAACACCATATTCGATGGGATATGGGAATCGGCACCGTTATTAGGGCTAATGGAAGCATTGGAATATTGCCATACTGTATCATTGCCAGATACCAACACGGGATGTTCTTTCCCTTCTTTGTCAGTTCCGATTACTTTAAAATCACCACTGATACTATCTTTGTCTCCCCAAAAATGCCACATATACTTATTTGTTTTATTAGCGATAATTGGGACTTCTACTGCCTCACCTTTTTTACCCGATCCAACTAAAAAACCAACTTTCCCTTCTTCACCAATCAACAAATACTCACCTTTTGTCCCATCACCAAAAGTAACGGGTAATGAAAACGTTGGACTTACCTTCCACGTCTCATTCTTATCAATGTTTTCACATCCAACAAGTGTCATTAAGAATAGCAAAGAAATCAACATAATCATTTTGTTCCTCATATTACTCCCCTTATCAACTAGACATTCCCCGTTATAAATAAGTTAGTTAAATTCTTTTTGATGTATCTTTCTTCCCAATATTCTTATATGAATTCAAACGCAAACATTAAACCTAAAGGGATAGTTAACCAAAGCAGAGAATTGCTCAATATTATTTTAAAATGAGAAGCATTTTCTAATTTGTCTTTGTAAACGAATCTCCACATCAATAGCACCCCAAAAGCCCATATCGGTATGACTAAAAAGAATTCTGGTGTCAAAGTATCAGATTCACCTAACGCCCCTTCTGCAAAAAACCAAGAAATCAAAAGTGCAACAAAACCAGAAAATATAACATTACCTATAACTAAAACTTTTTTATCATTCAACAAAATCCCTCCGATTACTCGAAAAACGAAACACTATTTCACTTTTTCACGAAATTTAAAATCCACCTTATAACACCAACCACTAGAATGAGAATCCCATTAGCTAATGTTATAAATCCTAAAAATGCCCCACCATAGCCTGCACCTTCTCCTGTTCCACCAGAACCCAAAAATGAAGAAATAAAGTACCACTCGAAAAACCAATCACTGGAGCAAGTACCATCATAATGATGCCTGACACCATAAGATTTAATATTCCTTTTCTAATACAATGCAAAGAAAACAACATTAAGTGATATCAAGATTAAGATATATAAAGTCAAAATTAAATTTTCCATAATACCCTCTTATTTCATTTTACCACAAATGACCATAATTCTTTTTGACTATTCTGACTTTTGATCGATTAGCAACAATCTTTTCGAAAACAGCCTAAAATAAAGAGCGATAATGGCCACCGAACAAATTAAAATATAATGTTTAGTTAATGAAAAGCTATCTACTAAAAATAACGTAAAAACAACGCTCGAAGGAATCATTCCAAAAATAAAGCCTTTAACATATGTATTAATAGGTAAAAAATAATTACAAACCGCTAATGCAATTACGGCAAGTCCAACGAATAAGAACATAATGCCCTTTGAAAGTATCAACGGTCCACAAATTAGAACAGCCAAAATTGAAATGATTGCTAAATTAACACGATGGACTTTTCGTGTATCGTAGCGAATTTTTTTCTCCATTAGTAGATCCCCCTAAATAAATGAATAGACATTCAGTATATTTTTCCATTATTATAAAGTATAATCACTACTTCTTGTAGATAAAAATTACGTATTAGAGAATATTTTGCACTCAACAACAAAGGGGGATATTTAAAATGGGGAGAGTCCAACAACTTGCACCAAACTTTTATTGTATTGATACACACGATTTAAATCGGGAACAGCGTACTAGCTCTTATTTGCTTATCGATGAAAAAATTACATTAATCGAGACTTCTGCTAGTCCTTCTATGCCATATATAATAGAGGGTTTAGATGAGTTACATATTGATCTAGAGGATATTCAATATGTAATTGTTACGCATATCCATTTAGATCACGCTGGAGGTGCAGGCTTGTTTTTACAAAGCTGTCCAAATGCTACATTTGTAGTTCATCCAAGAGGTGTATCTCATATGGTAGATCCTAGTCGTCTAATCGCAAGTGCAAAGAGTGTTTACGGGGCGGAGTTCGATCGTCTATTTGATCCGATTTTACCTATCGATGTTGAACGTATTATAGAAATTGGACATGAGGAAGTACTATCTTTAGGTCAACATCAGCTAACGTTTTATCATACAGAAGGTCATGCAAAGCATCATGTATCCATGCTTTATTCTGCTACGAATGGATTGTTTGTAGGAGATACAACTGGTGTACGTTATCCAGAAATGGAGAGCGAAGCAATTGATTTAATTATTCCCTCCACTTCACCGAATCAGTATGACCCAAATACAATGGAGCAATCTATCCAACTTTATGAAAAGTTAAATGCTACAGAATTGTATTTCGGTCACTTCGGTGCATATAAAAATCCATCTGAAGCTTACAGACAAGTGCGTTACTGGACACCGCTATTTCTAGCTGAAGGGAGAAAAGCTTTAACGGTATCTAGTGATTTTAAAGAACAAGTACAGTTTTTAGATGGTCGCTTAAAGGAGCTTTTGTATAACTACTTACAGGAAAATGGCATCGCAGAAAATCATCCAGTTTATCAAACAATTCCCTTCGATACAATTGTTTCAGCTATGGGGATTCTGGATTATTTAGAGAAAGAGAATTCTAAAATTTAAAGCATCGGCAGTGATGTAAACAGGAGAGGAGAAATCCTCTCTGTTTTCTTTTATGTTCTTTTTTCTTCAACGGTTACGAAATGTTTGATTTCAGCAGGCAAGCAAGTGAGTTCTGATTTAAAGAACTCTGGGAATAGAAAGGTTTCCTGAAGATTCGAAATAGGTAACCATTCTAACCTTTCTTCAATACCATCACTGGTGTAGCTTTCACACATAACTTCGACTTCATTTGATTTCATTAAATAAAAGAATGATATTTCATGAAATTGCGTTTCTCCATATGTACCACTTTGTACAGGAAAAAAGTTTTCATGAATAAATACTAAACGATCAACTTCAAAATGCACTTTAGTTTCTTCAAAGCATTCGCGGATGATGGCTTCTTCTAAAGATTCCTGTAATTTCACTCTTCCCCCAACGGAGTAGTAGTATGGGTCACGATTATTTTTAACCATCAACACTTTACCATCGTGGATAATTATTGCGCCCACCCTCATATTGAATACACCATCTTTAGTTGGGAATGTGATGTCCTGCTTTTCTTCCATCTGAATCTCCTGCCTTTCAAATGTAAACTCTATCACTCTATGTAGACATCTTTTCTTGATACTGAATTGGACTACATTTGCGTTTATTCTTGGTTTGCTTACCACGAGCTTTAAAGATGCAAAACTAGAGTAAGCTTTCCACCCTCCCCCTGATAAATAAGAATAGACTGCCTCAATATAAAAGCTTCTCATATTTTACCATATAAAAACACCATACATTAAATGGCAAGGCGAATACGTATACAGATGTAGGTCCTTTAAATCTTTTTATTAATATCTAAAAGGTATTGTTTTAACCATTATCGAATAAAAAATATAGATAAGAAAATAGATAGAGGTGAGATAAATGAACGATGCGTTTTGTAGTAAACACTTTCAACTAGAACAAATTGGTAAAGATATTTATGCAGCAATAGCCAAAGAAGGTGGTGGAGCTGTGGCAAATGCAGGTTTTGTGGATCTAGGTGATAAAGTTATTGTTTTTGATACATTTAACACACAACAAGCATCTGAAGACTTAAGGCTCATTGCTGAAAAAATAACAAACCGTACTGTTACATGGGTTGTTAACAGTCATTTTCATGGCGACCATATTCGAGGCAACCAAACATTTAAAGACACAATTATTATTTCCAGCCAAATTACATACTCAAAAATAAGAGACGTTCATCCCTCAAGATTCAGTAAACAGAAAAATGATATTCAAGGTTTAAAAGACTATATTCAATCTTTAAAAGACCAGATAAATCTAACCAACGATCCCACTATACAACACCAAATAAATTCTCTAAATGAATTAAAAGAATCATTATCAACTTTGGAATTAGTATTACCGAACCAAACGTTTAACAATGAAATAACCTTACAAGGAACGAAACGCTGTGCAAAGCTTTTCACCTTAGGAGGAGGCCATTCCTTTTGTGATGCAATGCTTTATATCCCTGATGAGAAAGTAATATTTATGGGTGATTTATTGTTTGTGAATTGTCACCCAACGTTTTTTGAAGAGTCTGATTCTGTGAAATGGAGCAATATTTTAAAAAATGTTGAACGACTAGAAATTAACGTTGCAGTACCCGGTCATGGTCCAACAGGTACAAAAGAAGATATCTCAAAAATAATCAACTATATATCTGAACTAACTGCTATTGCAGAAAAGAGCAACCAAAATGAGGATATAGAAATTCCTGAAATCTATAAAGATTGGCGTTCACCTGAGATTTACCAGCAAAATATAGAACGACTAAGAGCATTGTCAACCAAATAAAAAGAGAGGGCGTAGTAATTTGGCCCTCTCTTTCATTCATTTATATGATCCAAGACAGATTGAAAATCCTGCTCCTTCCCTATCAATCAGAATATAAAAGTAAAGAATTACTGATAAAATAAATTTAACCAATTACTCGAATTGTTGATTCTGCGGGATTTGTGCATTAGGACATCGTTTTTTTAACTCTAAAATAAACTGCCTTTTATCTTCTGGCAAAATTTTTATACTACCGTAAGCTGCTTTTTTATAAAATATTTCAAGACCCTTATCAGATGATGAAATTAGATAACCGCTATACTTATCTGTCGTTGGAGAAACCCTTGTTATACTTTGATACGGAATCTTACTTTTGAATGGCCCACCTTTTACTAAAAGATAATTTTCACAGAAAACAAACTTAATAGAATTTGCGTACCACCAAATAAAAGCTACTGAAACAATAATGGCCGTTGACATAATAATAACAGTTAAAAAAGATGTGATGAACGGAAGTAGTGCTATAGCCCCGAATATCCATACCAAAAAAAATATAATTATTGTTAAATTAATATCTGTTTTTGCATGATAAACCATAAGACTTATCTCACCTTTCTTATTAATCTTCGCTAACGAACAGAAATAATAAAGTCGATGTAACAAAAAAGAAATATGCACCTTCTTCAAATACAACTGAAGATCAATATAGCCTTATTAGTAATTTAACATTTATTTCTGATTTAACATACAAGGAATTAACATGCACATGTTGTACATCTCTCATAAAATGGTATTTAATTTGATATTTTTAAAATTTTCACAGCAATATAATAAGCATAAGCATCGACACTGAAGCCAATGCTTTTTGCCTCTTATCGAAGTTTTGCTCCTATCTGAAACCATTTTATTTTCTGATCGGCACATCACTGCTCTTTTAAACGCTCTAAAGCTGATTGAAAATCCTGACTTTCCCCTACTTGACGGAAATTTTTAAATGGGTTGCTCACTTTTTTCATTCTCTCCAATACAGCAGGAATTGTAAAGAGGTCTGGTGTTAAATGTTCATTAACCTCCTCCCAATATAATGGCGTTGCCACTAAGCCCTTTTCATTCCCACGAGTTGAATATGGAGCAATAATCGTCTTACCTTCTGCATGCTGCACATAATCTAAATATAATTTTTGATGTCTATTCTTCTTTAAACGCTCGATTGTATACAATCCCGGTTTTTGCTCACATAAAAAACGACAGACAAATTCAGTAAATATTCGCACCTCTTCATAAGTAAAAGCATTTTCAGGTAACGGTATATAAAGCTGTAATCCTTTACCTCCCGACGTTTTAACAAAAGATTGTAACTTAAAATAGTCGATAATTCCCTTTAAATCCATGGCTCCAGTAACAGCAAGTGAAAATTGTTCAACGGAAGGAGGATCTAGATCGAAGACAATCTCAGTCGGACACTCTGTTTGCAACGTTTGAAATGGTATGTGTAGCTCTAAGGCAAGCTGATTGCCTAACCACAATAATGCTTCAAGATTGTTACATACTAGATAATGAATATCGTCCATCCATCCTGTTGCAACAAATTCAGGTATTTTCTCGGGACTACTTTTTTGATAAAAGCTTTCACCGGGCACTCCATGAGGAAATCGAATTAACGTAAGCGGTCGGTCTCGTAAAAAGGGGAGCAAATACGGAGAAATCATTTGCAAATAGTGCAAATAACCATCCTTCGTAATACCGATTTCTGGCCAAACAGGCTTATCAGGATGCGTAATCTGAACAGTATCTGGAATAGGATACAGTTGACGTTGCATATGCTGCCAATGACATTCCTCTGGCAACATCTCCAGTCGGAATGCATGGAAACGCGGCTCTCGACATTTGCTTCCATCAAAATCAATACAGGCAATATCAAGACAAATGGATGGCTCCAGCTCCCATGTTTCATTATTCCTCTGTCCATTTGCTTGAAAAAAAGCAATGAGTGTTTTCCGCTCTTCCTCTGACATTCCATGTTTAAAAATAACTACTTCAACTAGCTCTCCCTGTTGATAAATACTGCCATGAAAATAACCATTTCCATGATCATACTTCGTCACTATGACCGTTACATATCTCCAATTCTTTATTTTTAACCAATGTGTCGAGCGTGTATCTCCTATCCATTTACTCGTTTTCTTCTTTGCAACCATTCCCTCTCCATTGTAAACTTTAATAGCATGCCAAAGATGCTCACTATGCTCCACACAGCTAATCACTTGCAAAGGACATGGATCCTCATAATTGACAGTCGCCGGGAGCTTTAAAGTTGTAAAAAGCTTTGAGAGTTGCTGTTTGCGTGTTTTTAAATATTTATTTGTCAGCGACTCCCCTTTATAGCTCAGTAAATCAAATGCAATATAATGACAAGGAAAATCTTTTGCATGAGTAGCAATAACTTCTTTGTTTTGCATCCGCCCTCTTTTTTGGACAAGTGAAAAATCACTATTGAAGTTATTCGTTAAATAAACTAACTCACCATCAAATGTTAATGGTAAATACTTTTTAACTTTATTAAATATACTTTTACAAAAATCGAGTATCTCTGGAAACAGGTGCGTTAAGTTATTGCCATTTCTGCTTATTAACATTGGCTGTTCGTCCCAAACTAACATACATCTAAATCCATCATATTTTGTCTCGTACATCCACTCCTCACCAAAAGGCGTTTCAAGCACTTCTGTTAATAGCATTGGTTTCATTTGAATACCTACTTTGCTTTTTACCTTCAGTTTTTGACGATTTCATTTTAAGATACATAAAAATAAGCAAAATATATCATAGTAAGAGAAACGAGGTGATACAAATGCATACAGTTTGGAAAGGCAGTATCTCATTTGGTCTTGTCAATATACCGGTAAAACTTCATGCCGCAACAGAAAATAAAGACATTAAATTGCGACAGCTTCATAAAGAATGTCATACACCTATTAGTTATAAAAAAGTTTGTGAAGGCTGTAACCAAGAAGTAAAAGATGAGGACATTGTGAAGGCTTATGAATATGCAAAAAATAAGTTTGTCGTATTGGATCCAGAAGAGTTAGAGAACTTGCGGAAGGAAAATGAAGATAAGGCCGTTGAAATCATTGATTTTGTAAAATTAACTGAAATCGATCCTATTTATTTTGAACGAACTTATTTTTTATCCCCTGATTCGACTGGCGGAAAGGCTTATGCCTTATTACGTCAAACACTAGAACAATCTGGAAAAATAGGTGTGGCCAAAATTATTATCCGTTCAAAAGAGCAATTAGCAATTGTCCGTGTTTATCAAAATGCATTAGTAATGGAAACGATTCATTATCCAGATGAAGTAAGAAGTGTTGCTGATGTTCCAAGTATTCCAAGTGAACAAAACATTGTTCCAAAAGAGCTAGAAACCGCACTGATGCTAGTCGATCAATTAACAACCGAATTCAATCCTGAAAAATATACAGACGACTATCGCAATGCATTAATGGAGCTTATAGAGGAGAAAAAAGCTACGAATACAATTTCAACTAGTGATAAACGTCCAGTACCTGATAACGTGACGGACTTAATGACAGCACTTCAAGCTTCCTTAGAGAAAACGAAAAAGCCAGCAACGAGAAAACGAGCAACGAAAACGAAGAAAAATGCATAGAAAATACACGTAAGAAGCGTATCCATTGATTTTGGATACGCTTTTTAAAATAATTTTCTTTTATTGTTATAACCAATAACTTGTCACTATACATGCCAAATTTGTTATAAAAATTAGGCTAGCCGATTTTCTCAAAATAACGATCCCCCCAGGAAAGCGCCCTAGCCGGAACGGAAATCAACCCCACATTTATGGTGTAAATCTAATTTGTGTGAATATTTGATTTATTATACAATATTCACACAAATGAAAATAAAGCTGAAGGAGTTAGATTGTATGTATCAAAATGAGTTTAGTGGAAATTTAGAGAAATATAAAAACCCTATTGAATATGATGTACTTTATGAAAATTATAACGTGGATTTACATTTTATTGAAAATTTACTCAAGAAGAATAGCGGTACGATAATTGAATTAGCCTGTGGCACAGGTCGATTAGCTATTCCGCTAGCCAAGCAAGGATTTGAAGTTTATGCAGTAGATATCCATGAAGGCATGCTTCAATTAGCAATTGAAAAAGCGAAAAAACAGAATGTACACGTGCATTTTACTGTGCAAGATTGCACGCAGCTTCAATTACCAATCACATCAAATTTTGTCTATATGACAGGAAATGCATTTCAACATTTTTTAAGTAATGAAAGCCAAAATGCTTTATTGCAATCTGTCAAAAAGCACTTACATCCAGGTGGTGAATTCGTATTCGATACGAGAAATGCACTTCTAAGTGAACTGGCTAATGTGGATGAATACGAAGAAAGTTCAGTCAATAGCAAAGGTGAAAAAATAACCATTCAACATCGTGAGGAATATGACCCTATCACACAAATCTTAACTTGCCGTTCTATAAATAAGCTAGAATACGCGTCTTTCGAAGATTCAATTCGACTTCGCTATACATATCCAATGGAAATGAAGAGGCTATTAGAACAAAATGGGTTCGAAGTGTTACACATATTAGGTTCATGGAACAAAAATGACTTTACAAAAGATAGTCCATCTATGATTGTACACGCACGGTTATTAAAATAAGCTGTTTTCGTATAGATTGTTGCTGTTAAAACATAAAGAGCAAGTTGATTCTACACATTTTGTAGGTTAACTTGCTCTTTGTCTTTTTAGTTTCAGTAAATCCTCCTTCAAATAAAACCTCTTAATAAATACTAAAATGAATTTATGTTAAATCGTTTATATAGAGACATAGACCTTGAAAATAACACAGCCTTTGAAATGACCTCAAAACTCGTTAATTTACATAGAGGTACGTTTCCAATTCTTTAACCTTGTTCCCGTCTAATTGGTGTGTGAGCCCGAATGTTTCGCCATTTCCATCGTAATTTATTACAATGTCGAGATCATGTAGTAATTCAGTGAAATACTTAAAAGACTTTTTTAAGTCGTCATTGAACTTTGCCCTATCAGGCTCTAACGTGTCTTGTTTCGATAAAACATAAACAAGATGTCCCATCCAAATTTGAAGCACATTCAGATTTTCAAAGTCCTTTTGAAGGTCGTCGCCTTGAACCTGAAAATATTTCATTTCCGAAGTGAGTCGATCTGCCTTCGGATAATATTCGTTCACGTCGGTTGTTTTAGTAATATCTTCAGCGTGATAGGCAATCCAAGCTTCTAAAGTTGGTTCGATCCCATAATCGTTAAAGCCTTCAGGAGTTGAAATGTCCTTCCACACCTTCGCGTTGTTGACTTTAGTTTCTTCCGGCTTTACTACTTCAATTTTAGTTTCTTCCGGTTTTACTTCTTCAATTTTAGTTTCTTCCTTCGTACATCCTGTTAATAAAACACTTATGAATAATCCTGTATATCCTATTTTCATTAACTTCATAATTCAGCTCCTCCTACAGTTGAAAAACCCCAAACAAAATTCATCTATATTTTACCTAAAAAACCAATTAATTTCCTGCACTAAACTACCTAGTTAGTTCGATAACAACAATCTTTGAGAAAAAAGCCTTTAAATAAAATCAAAACACAA
This sequence comes from Lysinibacillus sp. 10T31, assembly GCF_056394365.1. Taxonomy (NCBI): domain Bacteria; kingdom Bacillati; phylum Bacillota; class Bacilli; order Caryophanales; family Bacillaceae; genus Lysinibacillus; species Lysinibacillus sp. 10T31. The sequence goes on along the minus strand of NZ_JBFTHS010000042.1, from coordinate 11,195 downwards.
ACATACGTTTCACCATTCTGTTATAATTAAGAAAAAATTAGGAGCTAAGTAGATGATAAACATTCGTGAACGCATGGAGCATTACCATATAACAGGTTTAAGTCTTGTAGCTATCGAAAAGGGAAAAATCAGTAAGACAGATACTTTTGGTGTTCTGAAGGCAGGTACCGATAAAAAAATTAATGAGCACTCCATTTTCAACGCTTGTTCGATCAGTAAGTTTCTAACAAGCATTTTAGTGATAAAATTGGTGGACCAAGGGATCGTAGACTTAGATGAAGATGTTAATAAAAAACTAGTTTCATGGAAGGTTCCTGACAGTCCATTGACAAAGCATAAAAAAGTTACATTGCGCAACTTACTATGCCATCAATCTGGGATTGTGGACCCTGAAGGCAGTTTTATGCCCATAGAATCATTCAAGGAAATGCCATCCATGATAGAAATATTGAATGGAAAAACCACTTATTGCCCTACTTCTATTGAAATGACTTATGAACCTGAAAGTGAATTTCACTATTCTGATGCAGGCTTTTGTCTTATTCAATTATTAATAGAAGATATAACTCAAAAACCGTTTTCTCACCTCATGGACACATTTATTTTTAAGCCATTGAGCATGACAAACAGTACATTTTCTACCTCTCTTTCAACATCAAATTTGGATAATTTCGCATGTGGCCATGATCAAAATGGAGCTTTAATTCCAGGGAAATATTCTATTTACCCTTATATTGCAGCTTGTGGTATATGGACTACACCTAGCGATTTAACAAAACTATTACTGGATGTAATGAAAGTTGTTAAAGGACAAAGTAAAATCGGCATTACTACAAGACAAGTAAATGAACTGTTCAGTCCACAGGGATGTCAGGAATGGACTGGCCTTGGCGTATTTCTAGATGGCACGGACGAAAAGCTCGAATTTTCCTCTCTTGGCTGGGGTGTTGGGTTTCAATGTATGCTAGTAGCCTATCCACATCTCGAACAAGGGATTGTTATGATGACTAATACTGATACAGGTACGCATCAAATGAAGGGTATTATGGGTGAAATCTACCATTCGCTTTACTAATAACAGAAAAAGAGGCTGATCATCAAGCCTCTTTTTTCACCTTATAATGCATTTGCACCATTTGCCCATAGCGTTGGGTATTTATTAACTTTAAATCTTGATATGGATTATTATCCTTAAACAATGGAATTCCTGAGCCTAAAAGATGCGGCGTAATCGTAATAATTAATTCATCTATTAACTCTTCCTTCATGAAAGCATCGAGAATTCCTGCTCCGCCAACCATCCAAATTTTAGACCCTTCCTGTTCCCTTAATTTTTTCGTAAACGCTACTACATCTTCATTCACAAACTCAACATGTTCGTTTTTACCACTTTGTGATGTTGTGAATACATAACATTTCTTATCGGGATATGGAAAAGACTCAATATGGTCTACAACCCAATCATACGTTCTTTTACCCATAATAATGGTATCAATGGATTGATACATGTCAGAATAGCCAGCATCCCCTTCGCCTTCTGCTTCTTCTAGCCATTGTAAATCATCATTTTCTTTCGCAATAAATCCATCCAAACTAGTCGCAATATATAAAATGATTTCTCGTGACATAACGTCATCTCCTTTTCTTTTTGTAAAACTCATGAACAATATTTATACTATACACAAAACATGACAACTACTGGCATGATTAAATGAAATAAGGTGAGAAAATGTCAAAAGCAAAACGATTATTAGATATCCTTCTGTTTGTTAGTGCTAAAAAGAAATTTACTGCGCAGGAAATTGCTGATGAATTCAATATATCGATTCGCACGGTTCATCGATATATTTTAGATTTAAGTGATATGGGCTTGCCTATTTACGCAGAACAAGGACGAAACGGTGGCTATACAGTCCTTACGAGCAGACTTCTTCCCCCTATTTTATTTACAGAAGATGAGGCTGTTTCGATTTTCTTTGCGTTTCAATCATTGCATTATTACCGTGATTTACCTTTTAATACGGAGATTAAATCCGCTTCTCATAAGCTTTATAGCTCGCTTCAGGAGGAAGCGAAGCGAAAAGTGGATAAACTTCAATCCTACATTGCGTTCTGGAATCCTAAACGAGCGATTGAAACACCTTTATTGTAAGCTGTTTTAGAGGCAGCTATTGAAAACGAAAATCTACATATTCAATATGAATCCAAATCAGGTACAACAACGAAATATATTCACCCTATTGGTGTTTATGCTCACGATGGATTATGGTATATGCCTGCATTTGATTTCACTAAACAAAAAATACTACTGTTTCGTGTAGATCGTATTCTTTCCATCGTAGATAGTGAAGAAAACAAAGAGGAATTTATTAATTTGGCAGAGTGGTTTGGCAGCACCTATGAGATTAAACAACCCATTCGAATACAAGTTCTATTATCAAGGGAAGGTGTACGACAATGCAAAAGCGAACCAAACCTTGAAGATTTAGTCGTCATAAAAGAAGATGGTACAGGTTATATTGATTCCATTATAGACAAAGGTGAACTAAATTTTATTAGTCCCCTCTTCAATCGACTTGGTATGCATGCTCAAATTGTAGAACCAAAAGAATTAATCAATATTTTACGACAGCAGGCAAAAGATATCCTATCTCTGTATCAAGAAAATGATTAATGTTATATGACGATTTTGTAAGACTGGCGTAACATTCATCGTTACTACTTTATGGATAATATCCTTATACTTTGTAAGTGAGGAGGAGATAACATGCAACCAATTGAATTAAACAAACGAATTGATACATTAGATTATTTAAGGGGATTTGCTTTATTAGGAATTATTTTAGTAAATATTCCAGCCTTAATGTGGATTAATCCACCAGAAACATCTATAGATATTGCATACAATAGATTTTTATTACTTTTTGTGGAAGGAAAGTTTTTCTCGATTTTTTCATTTTTATTCGGTGTAGGATTTTATATCTTTATTTCCCGAGCAATGGCTAAAAATAATAATGCCAATCTTTTATTTATTAGAAGAATGATTATTTTATTGTTAATCGGGCTTGTACATTTTTATTTCCAACCTGGAGAAGCATTAACCGTCTATGCCATTTTTGGGCTATTTGCGTTACCATTTTATAAAGTTCGAAAAGAAATAAACGTAACTGTAGGGATTATCCTTTTAGCGGTAACAGCTTATTATGGCATCAAAATTGCTATGCCGTTTCCACTTATTTTACTAGGATTAGCAGCAGGGCAGTATCGAATTTTTGAAAAGATCAATGATAATCGTAAAAGCATATTAATCTTTACAGTTATTATGTTCTTTATCAGCATAGGTGGCTTACTGTATCAATGGCATTATGTCCCAGAGGCAATGGCGAACATTGACAATATGACAAAAGATGAATTTACAGAACATGTAACAAACATTGAAAAATTTTCATTAATCGGGCTCCAATTTAGCCCATTTGTATCGGCATTTTATGTAGGATTATTAATACTCTTACTGCAACTTCCTTTATGCCAAGTTTTGTTTTCACCATTAAAAGACTATGGCCGAATGGCATTAACAAATTATTTAGGACAAACAGCGCTAATCTTACTAATTGGCAATGCCTTTGACCTTATTGGCAATATTCGTTTTATCCAATCTCTTTGGATTTGCATAGGCATTTACATTTTTCAATTACTTTTTAGCAAGATTTGGCTTACATTCTTTAAATTTGGACCATTAGAATGGTTGTGGCGCATGGGTACTTATTGGACAGTACCTTCATTGCTCAAAGCTTCTAAAAGTTCTAAGGAACGCCACTGAGCAGAAATACTATAATTTTAGAAAATGGCGAACACCTAGCAGAAAGCTTTTATTCTTCATAATATAGTAATGTACCTAATTCGCTTCCAGCTTGCTCATACAACGGGCAAGAAACACACCCCCATCACTAAATTTTTATTTTTTGGTCACTTTTCTTAGGAAAGTGACCCTTTTTTTCTTATCATATACCCTAAAATTTGATTTATAAAAAAACCGACAAGATCATTTAAGATTTTGTCGGTTACTCAGCTTATTTAGCAGCCCAAATATCTATTTCCAATTTAATATCAGGGAGTCCTAAAGCAGTAATATAAGCTATCGTCATAGAAGGATAAGGATTTCCAAACATCGTTTCCCACTGTTGATAGAAATCATCCCAATCTATTTCTTCAGTTGCCCAAATATTGGCTTTCACCACATTGTCTGCGTTAAGTCCCTCTGCCTCCAATATTAATTGAATATTTTTTAATGTATTCTTAACCTGCTCTGTTAGTGATGATGGCAATTTACCTTTTACCCCAACTCCAATTTGTCCAGATAATGCGTATATTGTTGCATCCTTAGGAATTATTGTAAGATGGCTGTAATTGCCAACAGGGCTAGGTACTTGGATTGGATTTTTACGTGTTATTTCATTTTTCATGGTTAATCTCCTCTAGGTTTTTATTTATTTTTCTAAAAAAGGGCAGACTCGTCCCTATAAACTTAATTTTAGAAAAAAACAGCAGTTGAGAACCCAATACCCATACTTAAAAAACGTAATGATCTTTTTTTCATTTGGATTCTCCCCTTTCACCTAAAGTTATTTTCATATTACCATGTTTTTCATAAAATAATCAAATCTCTACATTTTTATTTCTTTATGGTTAATATCTTCATTAATCCCAATAAACAATAAATCACACCTGACACTATAACACTATTAAATAACAAAGTGATTGAAGTTGGACCCCATACTTTAATAAACTCCCAATTTGATCCCCCTAATAAAATTTTTGGGGACATAGTGATAAGTGCAAAAATTATTGCAACACTTAAAGAGTGAATGACTAATAAAAAAGTCCTTTTCATATTTAAAGCTACTTTAACTCGTTGTTTTTTAGCAATTTTCTTCAAGGTTGTTAGCAATAGAATACTTAAAAACATCCCAAGGCCTACAACAATAACACATAGAAGCGAGACAGTTTTATCCAACTTCTGAAGGTTATCAGCATTAACAGTATCCACATTTTTCCCTTCCCATATATCCATCACACCTTGACCTATCTCAGTTGTATAGCTCGAGTTCAAATTGGATAATATGGCCACCCCTAATTGTTCATCAGGCTGCATAATAAAATAAGAGGTAAATGTAGGATTTGCACCGGCATGAGATAAATATTGTTTTTTGTTTCTTTCTATAACTCCCCATCCACTCGCGTAGTATGTATCCTTATCGAAAGGTTCTACAGATTGATCTGGGGTATGTGATTCTTGAATAATTTTTTGATCAATCGAATAAATTTGACTATTGCCTAACTGTAGCTTTAACCATTTTGCTATATCATTTGTGTTACTTATAATATATCCAGCAGGCACATTTCCACGGTAGATAGGCGGTGTGTAATCCTGCTCTTTCATAAGTCCTATTTTATAGCCTGACGCCATCTCATTAGATTGAACTTGATGAAGCCCAACAAATGAATCTTTCATATTAATCGGCTCTAATATATGCTGTTTGATATACATATCAAAGGGTTGTTTTGAAACCTTTTCAATAATAAGACCCAACACATCGTAATTGAGTGTTGCATATTCATATGAACTTCCTGGTTGTCTATTTAAAGGCTGACCAAGCAATTGTTTGACAGTCAACTCAAGAGCATTCGGTTCGTTACTTTTAGGGATATTAGAAATAGTGCTAGTAGCTATGCCACTTGTATGATACAGTAACTGATTAATAGTAATTGCCTGGGGCTCCCCTTTATATTTTAACTTTAACCACGGGATATACTTTTGGACATCATCAGAGCGTTTGAGTAAGCCTTCCCTTTCCAATTTTAGAATGGCTAGTCCCGTGAATGCTTTCGATGTAGATCCTAGTTCAAATAATGTATTTGAGGTAACAGGTGTTTTTGACTTAACATCAGCGTATCCAAAACCTTTTTCATAAACCGTTTTCCCCTTCTCTACAATTACTAACGATATTCCTGGAATTTTACTAATCTCCTTTTGCTCTTTAACAAATTGATCAATCTTTTGAATTTTTTCATTTGAGTCTGCATTTACAATTGTTGGCGTTAAACTATAAAAGGCAACAATCATTGCAATTATAAACGTATAGATTTTTAATGATGGTTTCACTTTCATTTCTCCTTTAAGCTAGGTACAAGGTTATGAAAATTCCTTAATTTAACTATAACAAGGAATTAATAGCACAACCATCGTTTTAGATGACTAAAAACATCTCAATATGACAGTTTTGTAACTTAGAATCTTAATACACACAAAAAGACCAAATTCCCATTCTAAAAAAGAGAACTGATCTTTGTTATAGATAGCAAATTAAATTTCTGCCCTAAAAGCTTTCCCCAGCTGATGTCCAAGTCCAAAATAATGGCGGAAATTATAAATAAGTGGGCTCCATTTATTTGGATCAATATAATTATTTTCAACTATAATTTCCTTATGAGCATGTACATGTATTACTTGTGTCTCAACAATGGCAAAAAAGGGAGCATAATCAGGAATTCGAATATGTTTTACTTTTGCCTCAAGTTGAATGGGACACTCTGCAATTCTTGTAGGCTTTACTGATTTAGACTCGGTTGGCGTTAAATTACTAATTTCATATTTTTCTTTTTCAAATGTAAATCCATTCGCTCTCTTATATTCAGGAACGGGGTTTTTCCCTGTAAAAGGAGCTAATTTTTCTACATTCCCCCATAATGAAGAATCTGGAACATTAATGACACATTCAGGATGTCGTTCTAAATTTTCAATAGCCTTTCCCCCAAGTCCAATTCCTAAAATAATACAATCCCCTAACACCCATGATGATGAAAGAGGGCTAATATTTACTGTGTCATCTTCATTTCGTGTAGTTAATAATATCACAGGTGTCCCGTAGTATAGAATTTTTGGATTAATCATTTCTGTTTTAGCAATTTGAGTCATTTTCTCTCCTCCTATCCGTACTTTCAATTTTCATAGTACAAGATAGTTATTTCAATTTTCATCGAAATATGGATTACGTTTCACGACTTTTACTGTAAATTAGTAATATTATCGAAATAGAAAATAACCAGGCTCAACATTAATTGCAGTGGGCCATACCCTTTTCGTTATCGTTTATTTTTAATAACAACCTCAGTTACAGCTAACGCTTTTCTTGGTTTAATATTTTCCATAATAATATCCGCGATATCATTAGGATCCATTAATGTCTTTGTTTTTTCCTCAGTAAATATCCCGTCCCAAAATTCTGTACTCATACCACCCATGTATACAGCACATACATGAATAGAAGTTTCGCTTAATTCTAGTGCTAGACTCTCCGTAAATCCTCGTACACCAAATTTACTAGCACAATAAACAGATTCCGTTACTTTTCCTTCTAGACCAGCTGTAGAAACAATATTGACGATTGTTCCTTCATTTAGTTCTTTCATACCTTTTAGCACTTCTTGTGTGCAAAAAATTGTACCTTTTAGGTTAATATCAATCATTTGATGAACTGAATCCTCATTCAAGTTTTCAGCTTTATCAAAATAGCCAACACCAGCATTATTAAATAGTAATTGTATTGATCCGAATTCCTCTTGTATAGAATTAATTACTTCAGCGACCATTTGTTTCGAAGTAACATCGACCTCATAAATAGAATAGCCATTTGTTAAAGTTTTAGCCGTATTCTCAAGCTTTGATTTTCTTCGACCGAGTAAACAAATGTGATTGCCTAAAGACGAATATTTTTTAGCAAGTGCTGCACCTAAACCACTGCCAGCCCCTGTTATAACAACGATATTTTTGCTCATAAAGATCATCCTCTCTCGCAGTTAATTATACCAGAATAAGAACTCCTATCAATAAGAGGAAAGCTGTTTTTATCAATATCCCTGCCCTATTTAATGAGCACTTAATTAAAAGCACCTGCTATTGTGGAAGCAAAAAAAAAGAATGAAGATGATACCTAAAATCTCACTTCTCTCTAATCAGTAGTAGTTATTTCTTTTAAAAATCTTAACAATAAATAGAAATAAAGACCTATACTAATCTTTATTCATTTAGACACATATAAGTTCCAATTCATTCATACTTCCATGTCAATCAACACTTTTATGTTATTTTATGGGTATGCAATACATATAATATTATATTTATTAATAAAACGACATAATTTCATCGAACACAGAATATAATTCTGGAGGGTGTTAAATGAATACAATTAAATCTTTAATTTTCCCCCAAGACTTGCATAAATTAAGCAAAACTCATCTCAAAGAGATTTGTAATAAAATGACTTTAGAAACAACCGGCAATGTAAATGAATTAGCAAGTAGAGTTTGGGACTCATTTGAGCATATTGAAGGCGATGTTCTTAAAATGATAAGCAATAATATTTTCTCTGGAGCAGTTTCTTTAGCTTGGTACCAGGTAACAAATAAATCTGATTTAACAGGATTTAAACAAAGTATAATTGATAAAATGCCATTAAACCCTTTCGAAACAGTAGTTACACCAAATAGCAAAAATGTTCCTACTGATCCTACCATTATTGCTGCTGCTGAAATCGAAGGTTCTCAAGCATATTATTTAAGATTTATTCATAGAACTGGTGTTAATGTTGATTACTTTTTAGCTAACCGAAGAGAATACATTAAGCATGAAATTACAACAGTTTATATTGATGAAGACAAGGGAATAATTGAAGTACGAGCAAGTTCAGCTGTTGCCAAAAAAATTATTGCTTGGTTAACTAAAATAGTCGATGATGAATATGAATTCAAACAACATGATTTGTTAGAGAAATATGGAGGTACTCTTGAGTCTTTAGCTGATACTCTTCAAGGAAGGCTTATTGATGCTACAGGAAGACCAGCAGGATCAGTAAATACATTTGAAGAAACACAGGGTCAATCAATCGTGAGTATACTTTCTGCAATTGACGAATACTATACTAATGGCGAATTATCAGTTCTAGAGCAAAATTTAAATAGCGAAGATATTACCGGCATTTTAGAAACAACACCTTTTACGTTGTTACTTTTAAGTGGTCTTGAAACAATAGGATTAGGTAGTATTAGAGAACTAAGAGGTTTACCATTATACAATTATTTAGAACCTTATCTATCCAAACAAAAAGGATCCATATTATTTGAACATAGTGTTGATGGAGTGAAACAAGAATATTCTATTCGAATCGGCGTCAATACAAAGACTTTTAAGTTCAATGTATTTGCGTCTGAACCTGTATTGGATTATATTAGAGAAAAATTGATTTACCAAATTTATTCTGCGAGGTAAAAGTATTGAGCAATTTAAAGCCATGGGAAATTTCTCAAAAAATAGATAATGCACTTGAGGCAATTGCTATCAGTAAGATTGAAAAATTTTACCATAGTTATATTGCAAAAATAACTAACTTACCTCTTGGAGTAGTTATTGATACATTATCTGAACTAGAAAAAAAAGAAGCACTCGTTATAAAATTAGAATTTCATTGCGAGGAATGTAGTAGAAGTATATTAACTGCCAATAAATCTGAACTTGAAAATATTGATTCCGTTTCTTGCAAGTATTGTGGTACAGAAAATTGTTTTGATCCATTAAACGCTATACCAATAATCGAATTAAGTGATGATTTCAGACAAAGTTTTTCAAAAAAAAAATTAATAACAAAACGGAAAATGTCGGGTTAAGTAAACAAAATAAACCTGAGAGTTTAAGAGAAATTATCGATATTTTAGCCGAAGAAAATTCCGATCAATTATTAGAGAAAGTATCAAAGCTTGGGAAAATTACTATTATCTTAGGAGATGGTTATATGGGTGATTCTAGTAAATATGGTGGTTTAACTTTCGGAGAAAACAAAGGTAATATAACTATTGAAAACAATGGTACACTCAATCAAGGGATAGCTAGCTTGCCTAATGACATTATCAATGCTTTACAACAGCTTCACGATGAAATTCAACACCTAGCAGAAGAACAACGGGAGATTGCAGAAGCTAATTTTGAACTCCTTCAAACTCATATAGAAAATGGCGATAAAGAGAAAGCTAAAAAACCATTAGAGAAATTAACTAGTATACTAGGTGTTATTAGCTCTATTGTGTCTATCGCTTCTGCCTTAGGACTAGGAGTTCCTTTAAAATAATGGCGTCCGGAATCGGCTTTGTGCTTAGGCCTGCAGATGTTTTTTGCGCGAAAGCGCAGTGCTAACGTAGCGGCAGCGGCAGATGTTTTTTGCGCGAAAGCGTAGTGTCAGCGGCACGATGCAGGTCAGTTAGCCGTTTTCGCATGGAGGCGATGATTTTAAGTTAACATCCTATAAGAATTCCTTTCCGAATTTCCGTATAATATCAGAATCCTTTTGTGTTTGTTCATTTAATCTAAGTAGAATGTAATTACAACATGGTTCTTAGTTCAGGATATCAAAAATGAATTAACTCCTTTTAATATTGTTTGGCGACTTTAAAAGATGCTGTCTGTATATTACGAGGCTGAAAAAACATACCGTTTTTTTGCAAAAACAAAAAGACCAATTCTTGCTCATGATATTGAACAAGAGTTGGCCTTTTTCTTTTAAAAGGGTTAATAATTGTTTCAAAATCACGGCGAATATGGCTGTTACACCTTGTATTTCCATACCAAATAGCCCGAAGCTGCTGCTGTATCATACCCGTGTCTATTCTTTTAAAGCACTATTTTTTTGCTTTTATTTTATAGCAAGTACGTGCAAGTTCCTTAACTCTTCCCTGTCTTGGAATGCTTCTTGTTCTTCGTACTTATCTAAGAAAATTCAGACTTACTCTGAATTTTATTTTTAATAATGGAGGCGAAAGTTTATAGATGAGTTCTCACTTTTGCTGTAATGTATATAAAAATTATGTTTAGCCCTTTAAAAATAGGGTAAAGAAAAAATATAGTGCCATATTCTATATTTTGGGGAGGGATTAATAATGGCAAAACGAAGAAAAGGTCTTGTAATTGCAGGGTTAGCTTTAACAGCATCTTATTTAAGTGATGATTTGTCAAATTAAGTGCAACAATTGCTCATTAAAAGCCTYGTTTGCAGTTTTCCAACCAAGACATTTTCTTGGTCGGTTGTTGATATAGTTTAATGATTCTGTTAGTTCTTCTGGTGATACTTCTTCGAAATTTGTTTGCTTAA
>NZ_JBFTHS010000041.1:0-39405 GCF_056394365.1 Lysinibacillus sp. 10T31 | reverse complement strand
GGCCTCGCATTAATGGCCGTGAATTTAAGGAAATTCACAGCCATTAACTAAGAGCTAGATGGAGACAACATAAAAAATAGAGAAATCCGAATTTGAATGAATTCAAATTCGGATTTCTCACTAATTGAAGCTAGTTATGTCCCAGCCTCTTAAAATATTAATACGCTAAGCCGAATAGCGCTTTAATGTGTGTAAGATAGCGAATGTTAGACGCTTCTTTCATAAGTGTTGCAGGAAGACCTTTAAGTTCTGTGTTGCTAGCACCGATAGTCGCAACAGCGTCTTTACGGCCTAAGCTTGCAAGTGTACCAGAGTTAATTGCAGAGAATGATTTCATCTCTTGGTTTTTGTATTGTGCGAATAAGTTGTAACCAGCGCACTCACCCATTTGCCATGCAACTTGAGCAGTTGGTGCGTATAGCGGACGTCCGCCATCAGCTGGTAATGCAACAGAAGCGTCACCAATTACGAATACATCATCGTGAGATGTTGATTGTAAGAACTCGTTAATCGTTGCTTTACCGCGGTCAGCAGCAAGGCCAGACTCGCCTACGATTGGAAGTGGAGCTACCCCACCTGTCCAAATAAGCGTATTAGCAACGATTGGTTCGCGATCTTTAAGAGAGATGACATTACCATCAACTCCTGTTACAGGAGTACCTGTAATGAATTCAACGCCACGTTTTGTTAAGCTTTCAGTAGCACGTTGGATAAGTACATCTGGAAGTACTGGTAAGATTTTCGGACCAGCTTCAACAAGTTTGATTTTAAGATCAGCGAAGTTAACACCGTGTTTTGCTGCGATTTTCGGGAAGTTGTCCACGATTTCACCAACAAGCTCTACACCTGTTAAACCGCCACCACCGATAACGATTGTTGCATCTGCTTCGTCTTTTGTTTGTGCATATGCTTTAATACGGTCTTCGATGTGTTTGTTAATTTTGTTTGCTTCGTTCACTGATTTAAGTACCATAGAGTTTTCTTCTAATCCAGGGATACCGAAGAATCCAGTTTGGCTACCTAAAGATACTACTAATGTATCGTAATTTAAAGTATAACCATTATCTAGGTCAACTTTTTTATTGTCTACATTGAATTTTGTAACTTTAGCGATTTGTAAATCGATATCTAAACCTTTAAAGATTTTTTTAAGTGGTAAAGCAACAGCACCTTCAGCAATAGTACCACCGGCTAAACGGTGAAGTTCAGTGATGATTTGGTGTGTTGGGAATTGGTTTACTACAGTAATTTTAGCTTCATCAGCTGATAGATACTTACGTGCTGTTAATGCAGTTAGAACGCCAGCGTAACCAGCACCTAAGATGACGATTTCTTTTGACATGATTAATTAATCCTCCGTCCTTACGAATTGAATGTATCTCGAGTCGAGTCTTATCTAGCTTTACGTTCAGCGCTTACTTGTAAGAAAGCATTAACAAAACGGAAAACACCTTGAACTTGTGGGTCCTTTAACATTTTCATAAGACCAAATAAACCAACTACTTCTTGGCTTTCAGAAGCACGGTCTTTCGCTTCAATTGCAGTAGCTGCAAGGTTTTTAGCTGATCCTACTACTGGGCCAGCCATTTCTGTTACCGCACCAACAGTATCATTTTTTAACACTTCGTCATTTGCAACAGCTTGAGCAAACTCATAAGATTTTGTTAATAGCGTCATCATCTCAGTTAACTTTGGTAATTGTTCAACTAAAGTTGTAAGTGATTCCTGAACCTCAGGCTTTAATAATTGATCTAGCACATCCAATTGTTCTTGACTTACAGTTAATTGTTCAGACTGTGTTTGGTTATTCGTTTCTGACATTTTGAACTCTCCTTTGCCATCACTATTACTATTTTAATTTTATTGCTTCCATGTAAAAAAGACTATTAAGGCACTTCTTAACAGTCGTTACAGCGCGTATATCTTACAAATCACCAGTCTCAAGAGCTGGATAGCAATTCGTATAATTTGTTATTACAATGTAAACTTTATTTTGCAAAAAGTGCATCATAATTCCATCCTATCTTGTCTTGGTGACTTCACAACCTCCATTATAAGGTTGTTTGTACATTATTTCAATGAGCTAAATCACAATTTCGACAATCTTTTCAAAATTCATTGATTTGTAACTATATATTGTAGTAAGTTTGCTTTTTGTCCCTACTGTTAAAAAATACAATATATTTTTGATCTCATCTTTTTAAAACGTTGCTATAAAATATTTGATTTTCGATAATGTTAGTCTATTTAAACTTCCCCTAAATCATTTGTGTAATACTTACTTATTTTATTTTCAGCATTTATTGCATATAATATAGGAAATCATTTTTCAACAGATTGCCAGAAAAAGTCTATAATTTCTTTTGCTGCCATAGACTCTGATTGAAATAACCTTTTCCCTTCCCCATCTTTAAAGTAACCTACTGACATTAAAGCCATAAACGCATGTGCAAAAAAAGTAGCATTTCCCTTCCGTATCGTGCCTTGCTCCATCTCTAGCTGCATCGTCTGCTCTATCGTTTTATACATATTATTTTCTGCTGCCTGCACTTCTTTTAATTGGGAATCCGATAAATTAATTGTCGCCTCTCTCATAAAATTTTTCATATCAATATCTACAGTGGCTGATAAATGAATTTCAACAAGCTGCTCCAACCGTTCTTTAAATGATATTGGCTGCTCTAAAATCTGCAAAATGGACAGATTTATTCGATTGATCATTGCCAGCAACGCTGATGTATATAAATTCCCTTTAGTCGGGTAATAGTAATAGATAGTCGCCTTTGTAACGTTACAAGCTTTTGCTACATCATCCATCGAAATATTTTTATAGCCTTCTTTTATAAAAAGCTTTGTTGCTGTTTCAAGGACAATATCTTTTCTCGGCTTCGCATTTTCATCATTTCGAGGTCTCCCGAGAACACGCGGTGACTGCTTCAACAAGTTCACCCCCTTATAAAGGATTCTTTTTAGACATAGTATAGCATATATATTTTTCGCAATTGATTAATTAACCTTCCAGTATATATAATTAAAATTACTTATATGAAACGGAGGTCTTTAAATGAAAAAACATCCACTTGAGCAATGGGGCTCAATGGTAGCAAGTAAAAAAGGGCGCTTATTAGCCCTTATCTTTTGGATTTTACTTGTTGTTGTACTGTCATTTGCCTGGCCACAGATTAATAGTATAAAGAGTGAATCTGGTAAAAATTTACCTGGAAGTGAAATGTCTCAGCAGGCCGCCACTATTATTGCAGAACAATTTCCGAATGATGCAGGTACACCATTATTACTCGTCTGGCATCGGGATAACGGGCTAACCACTGATGATTTCGTTGCTATCCAAAAGGTTTACGGAGAGCTTAAAGCTAAACCTTTAGCCAATCAAACTGTTATTCCACCATATGATAAAATGCCACCTCAAGCCTTTTTAGCATCCGCATCTGACAATGGCTCAACAATTGTAACTCCGGTTTTCTTTGAAAGAGGCGTGGCCACTGATACGTTGCGGGAGAGTTTAAAAGCATTAACAAAAACAATGGATAAGTATAATATCCAACTAGATAAAGACTTAGCCAGTGATAATCTTCATGTACGTTATTCTGGACCAGTTGGTATCGCTACGGATGCTGTCAGTTTATTCTCTCAAGCTGATGTTAAATTATTAATTGCGACAGTGCTCCTTGTTTTAGTATTACTAATTATTATTTATCGTTCACCTTTACTAGCTATTATTCCATTAATCGTTGTTGTTCTTGCCTACGTTGTTATAAGTCCAACGCTTGGTTTCTTCGCTGATCATGGATGGATCGATAAGGATTCGCAGGCTGTCTCTATTATGACCGTATTACTCTTTGGTGCAGGTACAGACTATTGTTTATTTTTAATATCAAAGTACCGAGAGATATTATTTACAATTGAGGATAAAACTACTGCCATGAAGCTTGCTATAAAGAAGTCTGGCGGTGCGATTATGATGAGTGCCTTAACGGTGGTTATCGGTTTAGCTACTCTTAGCCTTGCCCATTATGGTGCGTTCCAACGCTTTGCTATTCCGTTTAGCTTTGCTGTACTTGTGATGGGAGTTGCAGCGCTCGTTGTACTTCCAGCAATCCTTGTTATACTAGGTCGCGTTGCCTTTTTCCCATTCATACCTCGAACAGAGGATATGGCTCAAAAAAAGGGGAAAAAGCAGCACAAACCAACACATAAAATAAGCCATATAATCGGGCGCTTCGTAACGCATAAACCATGGATCGTCATTGTTGTCACTTTACTGTTACTTGGTGGATTAGCAGCATTCGTACCACGTATTCAGTATACTTTTGATTTATTATCGTCATTCCCTGAGAATATGCCCTCCCGTGAAGGCTTTACTTTAATAGAAGAAAATTTTTCACCTGGAGAACTTGCTCCAGTACAGCTCGTCATTGACACAGAGGGTAAAGATATTCACTTGCAGCAGCAATTAACTAAAATTTCTTATATTGATAGTGTTGCAGATGTCCAAATTGGAGAGAAAAATAATGCTATCCAATTGTACGAGCTTTCTTTAAATACAAATCCTTATGCTAAGGAATCGTTAGCTCATATCCCAGAGCTTAAGGCAGAGGTTATAAAAATGCTGAAGGCTGAAGGAGTAAAAGATGCAGATAAACATATTTGGATTGGCGGCGAAACAGCCAGCCAATATGATACACAGCAATTAACTGTACGTGATGAAACTGTTATTATGCCAACAATGATTGCTTTAATTGCTTTGTTATTATTTATTTATCTACGTTCAATAACAGCAACTGTTTATTTATTAGCAACCGTTATTATTTCTTATTTCGGGGCACTTGGTGCAGGATGGCTAATTTTACACCATGTAATGGGCGCAGAGGCTATTTCAGGGGCGATTCCACTCTATGCATTTGTATTTTTAGTGGCACTCGGAGAAGATTATAATATCTTTATGATTTCGGAGATTTGGAAAAAACGTAGAACAGTAGATCATTTAACAGCTATTGAGGAAGGTGTCGTACGAACAGGGAGCGTTATTACATCTGCTGGTCTAATTTTAGCTGGAACATTTGCTGTCCTTGCTACTTTACCTATTCAAGTACTTGTTCAGTTCGGTGTCGTTACGGCAATTGGCGTGTTGCTTGATACGTTCATTGTACGTCCATTGCTCGTACCTGCCATTACTACTGTTCTCGGTAGATATGCGTTTTGGCCAGGAGCATTATTTAAAAAGGATGCATAAAAATTACTGCACGGACATTAGCGCAATTAGTTTGGATGATTTTAAAATTCATCCACCCTTTCGCTTTTGCTAATGTCCTTGCTGTTTTGAAGTATCCATTTAACGAATATTGCTAACATTTCCCTAAAAACATATACTTAAAACAAAATTGCATGATTTGTAGTGTGTTTCTATTCCGATTATTAACAAAAGGGATGTGGCATTCATGAACTATCAAAAATTGCATCAGCGATTTCCATTACTACGACCTTTTTCAGGTAATAAGACAGAAAGTTATTTATTTAATTTTGACAATCAACTTTTTGAAATTCCAAAACATACAATTACACAAAGTGAACTAGAGCTATTGCGTATTTTTTCAGGGCCAATCACGCTTCCGAATTACTACGATACGGCATGGTTTGACTACTTAACAGATAAAACAAATGAAAGTCCAACTGCAATCCACGAACATCGCATTCTGTTTCTTTATTTCGATAAAGTATTTACTAGACCTAATTTACTTCGAACAGCCTTTGAAGCATTACTTGGAAAAGACTTTATACTTATATCATTAAATCCTCAATTGTTCGCTATTATTGAATGCATTGAAAACGATGAATTACTTAATTTTTCTCATTACATTGATCTTTTACGTGAAGATTTAGAAACCAACTTTAAAATTTTTGTCTCTGATGTACTACCAGATATTGCAATAACAAAAAGGAGATTTAGCTGGCTAGTCGACATCCAACAATCACTTTGGTCATATACACCTAAGCATGTCCTTACACAACAAGAGCTATTTGTACCGTACTTATCACAGCAACTTAGTATACAAGAGAAAGATATTTTTATTACCTCTATTTTAAAAGATGCAACCTCACAGCCAGAGTTAATACAAACAATAAAACAATTGCTTGAATACGAAGGTAATATAACACTTGCTGCTAAGAAAATGTTTATGCACCGTAACACACTACAAAATCGACTAGACAAATTTCAGCAACTTACCCGGAAAGATATACGACAATTTGAGGATAGGCTTGCAGTATTTCTTGCTATCACCTTTTTAGAGTCATTATAAGTAACATTGCACAGTTTATAGCTTAAATATTGTGCAGCGTTTATCTATTTCTTTTACCTACTATTCTTTACAATGAATGTATCACTTACAAAGGGGCGTAGTGCATGGCGGAATTGCGTTTAGAGCATATTTATAAAATATACGATAAAAATATACAGGCTGTGACTGATTTTAATTTGCATATCCACGATAAGGAGTTTATCGTTTTTGTAGGTCCATCTGGCTGTGGGAAAACAACGACATTGCGTATGATTGCAGGCTTAGAGGATATTTCCAAAGGTGAATTTTATATCGACGATGTACGAATGAATGATGTGGAGTCAAAGGATCGTAGCATCGCTATGGTATTCCAGAGTTACGCATTATATCCTCATATGTCCGTCTATGATAATATGGCATTCAGCTTAAAACTTCGTAAGGTTGATAAAAAGGAAATTGATCTAAGAGTGAGAGAAGCCGCAAAAATATTAGGTTTAGAGGATTACTTAAAAAGGAAGCCAAAAGCGTTGTCAGGTGGACAACGTCAGCGAGTAGCTCTCGGTCGAGCTATAGTGCGTGATGCCAAAGTTTTTTTAATGGATGAGCCCCTCTCTAATTTAGATGCCAAGCTACGTGTACAAATGCGTGCTGAAATTCAGAAGCTGCATCAACGTATTCAAACGACAACCATTTACGTTACACATGACCAAACTGAAGCAATGACTATGGCTACTCGCCTCGTTGTCATGAAGGATGGTCTTATACAACAAATTGGCGCTCCAAAGGAAGTATATGATACGCCACAAAATATGTTTGTGGCTGACTTTATTGGCTCTCCTTCCATGAATCTTTTTCAAGGTCATTTAACAGAAACAACTGTAATTTTAGGTGAGCATAGCTTTCCGATTCCACCAAAATATTTAACAACGTTGAAGGAAAAAAATTATTTAGGCAAAGATATTGTATTAGGGATTCGCCCTGAAGATTTGCAAATGACAGCGGCCGATTCCCCTTATGTATTCAACGCAACTATTGACGTTGCTGAACTGCTCGGTGCAGAAACTTTCCTCTATTCCTCATTAGGAAATCAAACATTCATTGCACGTGTTAATGCTGAAACTAATTTACATCCAGCTGACGTCGTGACATTAGTAATGAAAGAAGAAAAGATACATTTCTTCGATCCACATACAGAAGAACGTATATAAAGTTTAAAGAGTGGCTAATAAAAATAACTCAAGCGATGCCACGACCTGTGATATCGCCTGAGTTATTCCGCTACTTTAAAAGACCTTTTTCTATTTCTTTCTTCTATTGACCTTCTTATGTAGCCCTTGAATTGCTGTACGTGTTGCATCCAGATAATCAATTGTTTGCTCATAATTGCTTGTTGCTACACACATAAATAAAATATCAACCACATGAAGTTGTGCAAGACGCGAAGAAGTTGCTCCACTTCTAGATGTTGCTTCTACATTTGGTGACGTATATAAACAAATATCTGCCAAGCTTGATACGAGTGAACTACCGTAGCGCGTTAAACTTATTGTCGTTGCAGGCGTGTCACGAGCAATTTCAAGGATTTTAGCAACTTCATGCGTTTCACCAGAAAATGAAATACCGACTACCACATCTCCCTCTTCAGCATTGACAACTGCTGTTGCCCCTAAATGTAAATCCATGAACGCCTTACTGTTCTTATTTATTCGCAAAAACTTCTGATCTGCATCCATTGCCGCTATACCAGATGCACCGACACCAAAAAAGAAAATCTTTTTGGCCTTTGATAAGGCTGACACAGCACGTTTCAGCTCTACTGCATCAATTAAATCTGCAGTTTGTCTTAAGATTTGACTACTTTGCATCGTCACTTTTTCTACAATGGATTGTAACGGCTCATTCGGTTCAATATCACGATCATCTGTTTTTTCTCGTTGCAAATCACCAGCTATTCGTAATTTTAGCTCCTGAACACCACTGATATTTAAAGATTTACATAAACGAATAACGGCCGCACTACTTGTGTTACTCGCCTCTCCCAATTCAACAGCTGTCATTTTAATTGCCTTTGATGGATGTTCTAAAATATAGGAGGCTACCTTCTTTTCAGATGGCGGTAATTTCTCTCGCATTTCTGCAAGCATAATCAATCCTGCATTTATCTTCTCCATTTCAATCAACTCCGCACTTTATTTTATGTATAGAAGCAATAAGGAAAAAGTGAATGGAATTATTTCCACCCACCCTTCAGTTAGTCCTTCTTTAACCCGACTGCCGTGCGCACATGCCCCTCTGATTGGGCAAGTAATGTTTGTGCATCATCTAAAATCGTGTTAGTGAGTAACATGACAATGGCAAGCTTCACTTGATAATTAGTCTGTTCTAATATGTTTTCTGCCTTTTCATAGGATACATTTGTTGCCTCACAGACAATTTTTTTAGCTCGTTCACGTAATTTATAATTACTTGCATGGACATCCACCATGAGATTTTTATAAACCTTTCCAAGCTTTATCATTGTTGTTGTCGTTATCATATTTAATATTTGTTTATGAGCAGTCGCAGCCTTCAATCTTGTAGAACCCGTTAAGATTTCTGGTCCAGTAATGACTTCTATGGCAATATCCGCATGAGCACTAATGATGGAATGCGGATTACTAGCTAAACTTATTGTTTGTGCACCTATCTGTCGTGCATATAGTAACGCACCCTTTACAAATGGCGTTCTTCCACTTGCTGCAATGCCTATGACAACGTCCTCTGCACTTAGCTTCTGTTTCTCTAGTGCTACTCTTCCCAAAGTAAGATCGTCCTCAGCACCTTCTATGGCGACCATTACTGCGTCTGAGCCACCTGCTAATATAGCTTGCACGAGCTTTGGTGATGTACTGAACGTTGGAGGACATTCCACTGCGTCTAATAAACCTATACGTCCACTTGTCCCAGCGCCCACATAAAATAATCTCCCACCATTTTTCAGCGCATGAATGACGACCTCAATTGCTTGTTCAATTTCAGGCAATACCTTTGCAATAGCAAGCGGTATTTTCACATCATCCTCATTCATTAGCTGCACAATTTCAGCAATTGACATTAAATCTAAATTCGCTGATTGTGGATGGTAGCCTTCTGTTGTAAGTTTTGTCATTCGCTCCATCGAAGTCTAAACCTCCTACTACATCTTATTTTTGTTCATCCAAGATTCTTTTACGATTTGCTTTAAAGACTCCGTGATATGAATTCCCTCACTGATAAGCCCCTTTACAAATGCCCCAATAACTGGTGGTACCTCGGGTTGAATGAGTCGATTATCAATTGTCGCTTGCTGTATTTTTCTTTGAAAGCAATTAGCAAAATAGCTACTTTCAAATAAACCACCACAAGTGACGATAGGAAAGCTTTTGACTTGTGGCTCTTTCTGAAACATCGTTAACAATAATTGAGCTAAGCAGGTAGTGGCGCGTTCTATAATATCCTTCGCTGTTTCATTACCTTGTTCGGCTAGCTGTAATACAGTCTGCGCAATAGAAGCAATTAACACACGCGCTTGTGCATGCTCATAAACCACTGTAATCATTTCGGTCGGATCTTTTAGCCCCAGTTGCTTTAAGATTGCCTTGGTAAGTGCATCACCATCTCGACCAAATGCATCATGATGCTGTGCAACGGCACGTAATGCCTCTTGCCCAATATAGTAGCCACTACCTTCATCCCCAAATAAATAACCCCATCCACCAACTCGGCTAATATGATTATTTTTCTGAACACAATAGACAATAGAACCGGTTCCAGCAATAATGACAAGCCCTTCATGTGCAAATGTACCACTTGTAAGTGCCGCTACCGCATCGTTTGTAACATGTACCTTGCAGGATTCAGAAGAAAAAAACAAGTCCATCCAATTATGCCAGCGTACAAAATCCACCTGACGATCCCCACCTGCCATACATAAAAAAATAGTCGAAACGTCTTTCCTCGTTACCCCTACTTTTTGTAGTAACTCCGTTAGTAGTTTCATGATTTGCTGTTGTACTTCTGTTGGCGGAGTTGACTTTATATTTGCCCCCGCTCCATCAACAACCGCAAGCACTTCACCACATTTTGTCCCTATAACGGCACGGGTTTTCGTTCCACCACCATCTACACCAATAATGTATTGTTTATTTAATAGCACCAGCCGTCAGCCCCTCCATGAATTGCTTAGAAGCAATAAAGAATAAAAGTATCATCGGCAATGATGCAAGTGTTAAACCTGCGAAAAGTGAACCCCAGTCAGCCGAATGTTCCCCGAAAAGAGACATCATTCCAACTGGAATTGTACGCTTCATCTTATCTGTAATGAAAATAAGAGGGAAGAAAAAATCATTCCAAGCGGCAATAAAATTAATGATTACTACAGTTCCAAGTGCTGGTCTCATTAACGGCAATACTACATGCCAGAGCACCCTTAAATTCCCTGCTCCATCAATACGTGCAGCCTCCTCTAGCTCATAAGGCATCGTTTTAAAGAAACCTGTTAATATTAGCATCGTCAGCGGAATCCCTGTCGCTGTATTCATCAATATTAATGACCACAAGGAATTAATAAGTCCTAAATCACGCATTAAAATGAAAAGAGGAACAATCCCAAGTTTAATCGGAATCATCATCCCTAATAGGAAAATAAAAAATAGCGCTTGATTCCATGAAAATTTAAAACGCGCAATATAAAAAGATGCTAATGAGCAAACAAAGATAATTAATACGACTGAAACAATACTCACAAAGGCACTGTTCATAAAATAAGTTGTAAACGGAATTTTTGACAATAACGTACGGTAAGTATCTAAGCTAAAGCTGGTCGGTAAGCCCAATGGGTTTTTGTAAATCTCCAAACTCGTCTTAAATGACGATAAAACCATTAATAAAATTGGATATAAACTGATTGTCGCCACCGCAAATACAACAATATAATAAAACGGCCTTGCCCAAATTGTGCCTTGCTTCATATACTCACCTCTTTACATTTGTACGTCCTTTTTACTCGTAAAGCGTAAAAATACTGTTGTGCAAATTAAAATAAAGAAGAATAATACCGTTGCTAACGCTGACCCTAAGCCAATAGCTGTTGCTCCAGAAGCTGTTGAGCTACCAAATGCTAAGCGATAGAAGAACACCGCTAATGTGTCTGTTGAATAATAAGGCTCTCCCATTGAGCCCTGCATTGCATAAACGAGCTCAAAGGCTTCAAATGATTGAATAAATGTTAAGACACCCATGATCACAATAGAAGGAATCATTAATGGCAGTAGATTGTACGTAATAATGTGAAGCCCTTTGCACCATCAAGCTTCGCTGCTTCAATTAGTTCACTTGGTATCCCTTGAAATCCAGCTAAGAAAATCAAGACGCCAAAGCCAAGACCAAACCAACAATTCACTAAAATTATAGCGATTAACGCTGTATTGGGATCACCTAACCATGCCTTTTGCAAACTTTCTAAACCTAATTTCCCTAATATTACATTTAAAGTACCGAAGTTCGGATTCAAAATCAGTTTCCATAAAAACCCCACAACAATGACTGATAATAACCGTGGCAAGAAGAAGGCTGCCTTAAAGAATTCCGCTCCCTTTATTTTTTTATAAATAATAAATGCTAGGAAGAAAGCCAACCCATTCATAACAATCATTTGTAATACAAAATACAGTACATTATGTTTGAAGGCATTCCAAAACATTGATCCATATGGTTCCTTCGTAAACAATGTCACGAAATTTTGAAATCCAATAAAATTGCCTCTCGTCATCCCTTTCCATTCAAAAAAACTATAGGATAATGCCGCTAAGATCGGATACAAGACAAACATTCCATAAATAATCAGTGCAGGGATTGGAAAAAGATGAATAGTCCACTTTGCCCAAGAAGTTTTTTTCTTTTTAGTTGGTGAAGCTGTAGTTATTTTCATCAATGGACAGCCCCTTTAGAGGTATTTAGACAGTAAGACCCCAACTCCTCCCTTCGAAGCGTTAGTGGGGTCATGATTTACAATACATCGTCATTGTCTAATTAACTTCCCTACTTGTCTGAAGATGTAAATTAACCACTTCATCCGGGAAGCCCAGAATTATTTTTGAAATGGTTTAAACCATGATTTAGCGTTTTCCTGTACTTTTGCTGCTACTTCTTCTGGTGTTACTTGACCTAAATACATACCTTGTAACTCACTTTCAAGCAAGCTCTTTGTCGTTGGATCTCCACCTGTAAAATTCGTAACCCACATATATGGTGTTGCTTCATTTTCTGTGGATTTGCTAATGTCATTTAACAAAGCATTATCAGAGGTAATACCAGGGATTGCGCTGATCATTGAAAATTCCTTTACAAATAGCTCTCCAAATTCTTTAGTTGTTAAAAACTCTAAAAATGCTTTAGCAGCTTCCTTATGTTTTGAATTTGCGTTGATTGCAAATGAACCGTCTACCCAAGTCGTCACTGTTTTGTTACCAGTCTTTGATGGTATCGGGAAGTAACCTAAATCTAAATCTGGATTCATTTCTAGCACAACTGGAATTTCCCAACTTCCTAGTGGGAACATCGCCGCATCACCTAGCGCAAATAATGTGCGAATATCATCCATCCCTAAACCTTCTGAATTCGCCGGGAAGTATTTCTTCAAGTCATTCATCACTTTTATTGACTCTATAAATGCAGGATCAGTGAAGTCTTTTTCTCCTGCAAGTACTGCTTGGTAGAAATCATTTCCTCCATAAATAGCAGGGCCTACAATACCGTGAAGTAATGATAATAACCAACTCTCTTTAGTTCCCATTGCAATTGGCGTAATGCCTTTTTCTAGCAATTTATCATTTAATGCTATAAATTCATCCCAAGTAGTAGGTACTTGTAAGTTATTATCTTTAAATATCTTTTTATTGTAGAAGAATTGAGTTGAGCTCAAGTTAATGGGTACACCATACTGATTACCTTCTGCATCGCGTGAAGCTTTTAATGCTTCTTCAGGATATACACTCAAACCATTTAAACCATTAATTTTTTCTACATATCCAGCCTCAGCAAGTTTTAATCCTGCAGCATATGGACGTAAATGGAAGATATCTGGACCTTCACCAGCTTGTAACGCTGTGTTTAACACTGTGTTATACTCTGTATTTTTAGTTGGGTTAAATGATATGTGTATTTCGGGATGCTTTTCATTAAATAAAGCAATGACTTTTTCATATTTTGCTACGTCTTCTGTACGCCAACTACCTATCGTTAGCGAAACCTCTTCCGCATTTCCTCCATCATTTGTATCAGGTGTTGGCGAGCTTGTAGATTTCTTATCTGAAGTACAGCCTACTAGTGCTACAACGAGTAATAAAAGCAGCAGGAACAACCATTTATTTATTTGTTTCATAACCACACATCCACCCTTCATGTAATTAGATTTTCATAAATCATCGTATTAAGCTTTTCTCTTATTCCCCTTATGCGCGTATTTCTCCCATAATGAACTGCGTTTGTAAGTAAAATAACAAACGCTTTTTAACAGGGTCCATCCAAATACTTGTGCCAGTAAATCCTGTATGTCCAAAAGAGCCCTTCGTCCACCCCCTACCGAAACAAAATAATGAATGATCTCCATTCCAAACTTCAAAGCCTAGTCCCCTGTTTCCGAATGACTTCGTGTATGCCAGCTCCATCCACTTAAATGGTATGGTAGATTGCTGCGTTATCCCCAACCAATTTTTAGCATATTTCACCAAATCATCTGCGCATGAAAATAACCCTGCACTACCTGACACCCCTTCTAATAGTAGTGCTTTCTCATCGTGCACAATTCCTTGCACAAATTTGCCAGATACCATCTCTGTAGCTGCTGCTTGCCCCCTTTTCTGCTCAGGTAACCGAAAACTTGTATGATGCATACCCCACGGCTTGAAAATCTCTTGCTCTACAAAACTTTGAAAAGACTGACCTGCAATATTCTCGATAATCTTTCCTAATAAAATCATACCTAAATCACTGTATATTACTTGCTCATTCGGCTGCCTAATGACATTACACGCTAAAACCTCCTGCATAATATCACGCTGATGATGTCTCCTGACAGACGGCTCTAAGTCTGCTGGTAGTCCGGAGCTATGTTGTAATAAATGTTGTATTGTAATGTGCGGGAATCTAAAATCTGGTAAATGTTTTTGTGCTGAATCCATCAAGTTTAACTTGTCTCTACTAATCAATAATAGAATAGCTGGTAATGTCGCTATAACTTTTGTTAATGATGCCAAATCAAACAAAGTATTTTTGGAAATAACTTGCTTACTCCAATCCTCAGCTGTATATGCTCCGTAGCTTTTTGACAGTAAACATCTATGCTGCTGTTGGACAACAAGCACTGCACCTGGAATTTCCTTATCCCTCACTAAGCGATTCATATATGCATCTACCAAATAAACACCTCGCAATCAAATGACGAAATATTCTGTAATTTTATACTATGAAATAAAATGATATAAAACAACAATTAATTTTAAAATTTTTTTTCATTTTTTAGTGTATCGCTATGTAAAACATCAAAAAACTCCCCTTCGATAAACAGAATTATATTTCTTCATCCGTCTACCTATAGGGGAGCATATCAGTTCATTATTATTTAGTTGGTTTTTTCATATCCATAGAAGCCGCTGAGCTTTCAATTTTTACACGTTTTAGGAAGAACGCAAGCACTAGCGCAAGAACTGTAATACAAGCTGCAATGAAGAATGAGTGTGTAATACCATCTAATAAAGCCGTTTGTGAAATTTGATCCTGCATTTGTTGCATTTGCTCTGGCGTTGGTGTAACACCTGATTGCGCTGCATTCACTTTTGCTTCTGCAATTAAATCTTGAGCTGTTGCTTTTGTACGGGTATTCATGAACGATACCATCACAGCACTACCAATTGCCCCTGCTACTTGCTGTACAGTATTGTTAATAGCTGTACCATGCGGGTTCATCATTTGTGGTAATTGATTTAAACCGTTTGTCATAATCGGCATCATAACCATTGATAAACCAAACATACGAACTGTGTACAATGACACAATAAATGTATAGCTTGAGTCTACTTCTAACTTTGTTAAACCGAATGTTGCAATTGTTGTAATCGTTAAACCGATAATCGCTAATACACGCGGTCCAAATTTATCAAAAAGTTTCCCTGTAATCGGCGACATAATCCCCATTACAAGTGCCCCAGGAAGCATCATTAAGCCCGCTTTAAATGGATCAATTCCACGAATCGATTGTACATATGCAGGAGTTAAAATCATCCCAGAGAACATAGCCATAGACACGATAACCGAGATAGCTGATCCCAGTGCAAACATCGGATATTTATAAATACGTAATTCAAGTAAAGGCTGATCCATACGTAGTTGTTTAAATATGAAGATAATTAAAGCAAGAAGACCAACTGAAATTGTGCCATATACCCAAGGGCTTGACCAGCCTTTATCCCCTGCAGTACTGAAACCATATAGAATACCACCGAATGCAACTGTTGATAATAGTACTGATGGGAAATCTAAATGAACCTCACGTGTCTCCATCACGTTTCGTAATTTCCAAATACCAAACAATAAACTAATTACAGCAAACGGAATAATCATTTGGAATAGCATACGCCAATCATGATGCTCAACAATATATCCTGATAACGTTGGACCTATCGCTGGTGCTGTAATCATGACTAAACCAAAGATCCCCATTGCCGCCCCACGTTTTTCTTTTGGGAAGCTAATTAACATTACATTCATTAAAAGTGGTGACATACTTGAAGCACCTGCTGCTTGCACCATACGACCAGCAAGTAACATACCGAAGTTAGGTGCAAAGGCAGCCATAATTGTACCGATTGTAAAGATTGACATCGCTGCAATAAATAAATGTCTATTTTTAAAGCGCGTTACAAAGAATGCTGAAGCAGGTACTAAAATCCCACTTACAAGCATATAGCCTGTTGATAGCCATTGTACCGTTGAATATGTTATACCAAAATCGTTCATGATTGTTGGTAATGCAACATTTAATAATGTGTTGTTTAAAAAAGCAACAAAAGCACCCACAAATAAAATTGAAATCATTCCATAGGGGGGCTTTTTCAGTGTTTGACCACTATTCATTTATATCCCTCAATTCTTTCTTGTTTTTTTCGATAAAACTTATTTTATACTCGCAGTCTACTTTTTTCAAGAATTAAGATTATATTTTTTAAAAACATTGATATATAGGCGTTTAATCTATAGAATAAGAGTATAATATTTTAAAAAAGGTGAGGTTATGAACAAAAGAAAAAGACAAATCATTACTGCTGCCCGTGCTCTTTTTATTGAAAAAGGATTCGTAGATGCATCGATTAACGACATCATTAGTGCAGCTAAAATTTCAAAGGGTACATTTTATAATCATTTTTCTTCTAAAAACGAATGCCTAATCGCCATATTAGATGAAGGGCGTGAGGAGGCAAGTAATCGCCGCCACGAACTTCTTTACGGCAAAGACCCTACTGATATGGAAGTATTAACACAGCAAGTTGCGGTACTCATGTATGTCAATCGAGAACATAATTTAATTCAAATTTTTGAATCGGTTTTCCATTCTCGTGATAACGAACTGAAAAAAATCATTTTGAACTATCATTTACAAGAACTGGAGTGGCTTGCCAATCGACTTGTACAAGTTTTTGGAGAAGAAATTAGTCCAATTAGCTACGAATGTGCTGTGCAGACACTTGGTATGATTAACCTTTCAATACGTGCTGTCTTAATTGCTGATTATAAATATATAAATCGCGAAGCCATTGTACGTGTAGCATTACGCAATATTAGCGTAATTATACCTGTTATGCTTGAATCAAAAGAAATCCTCATTAGTACGGAAATGATCAACACGATACAAAACGTCGCGAACTATAAAACAGTTGATAAGGAAACGGTCATCGAGCAATTAACAGGCTTTAAGAAGGGAATATCGAAGAATGAAACAGCGGAAGGCTTAGAGTACGTAGAATTCTTATTAAAGGAATTACAGCGTGAGAAACCAAAGCTCTTTATCATTGAATCACTTCTTACACCTTTCCGGAAAGCATTCGTTGGAACCGGACACACAGAAGAAGCACGTGATATCGCTAATAGCTTATGGCGCTATGTAAAAATTGAGCGACCATCAGAGCGTTGCATGAAGTAAAACTTATCTTTAGACACTTAAAGGGACTATATGGAAAGTGTAGTATCACGCTTTTCATATAGTCCCTTTTTGTATTTACTCTATTTAAATTAGGTTCGACATCAAATGGGTGGGATGACATTTTTTGTATAAGTAACAGGGCGACTCTTTTGGGGATCAGCGTCCACAGCCTACCGTTTAATTTGACGATCTTTCGGCCCTATCCAAAAGCCAATCACAATGCTAATAGCTACTACAAGAAAAGGTGCATACAAAATAATAAATTGATTCATATATAATTCCCCCTATGCATGATGATCATGTTTACCGCAAGCATAATCACGATCAAACACGAACCATTTCATTACTAAATATAGTGAAGGTATGAGTAGAACTAATCCTCCAACAAACGTAATCACTAATGCAACTGCCATTGTTTCATTTGTAAAGCTATCATAGACTGATAGGTACGGATACAGTAAATATGGATAATGTGAAATACCATAGCCGAAAAATGCAAAGCCAAATTGGGCAACCATTAAAAAGACTGCTATGCCATAGTTTTTCTTTTTAAATAAAAGAATTAATGTAACAACAAATAGCACACCTGAAATGGCGAAAAGCCACCACAGATTTAACATATTTTCATAATGCTCAGGCACATGTCCCTTTAACTCCACCATAATCCCTATTACACTTATTATGAGCGGCAACGACCAACCGAGTGCATACTTTCGCATTAAATTAGAAGCATGTTCATCTCGCGCTCTTTTCCCATACCATGTTAGGAAAACGGCTGAAATATACAAAACTGCAACTATACTTAATAACACAATAGACCAAGTTAACGGATTTGTGAAAAGTTTAACAATTTGCAAATGCGGTTCTTCATTTACGATTTTTACGAACCCTCCCTCGGATATCGTTAACACAATAGAAAGAGATGCAGGTATAAATAAACCAGTAATTCCGTACATCATTGTATAACCAATATGTCCACCTTTTTCACTGTAGGACTCAAATGCATAATAGCTCCCTCTAATTGCAATTAATATTAATGCAATACTGACTGGCACTAGCAAAATTGTGCCGTAATAATAAGCTGTTTGAGGAAAGAAACCTACCATTCCAACAAAGAAAAATACAAGGAAGACATTTGTAATTTCCCACACCGGAGATAAATAACGCTTAATAACATTTGCTAGTATTTGGTCTTTACCAATCAAGACACTATACGCATTAAAGAAGCCCGCTCCAAAGTCTATGGACGCAACAATGACATAGCCGAATAGAAATAACCATAGTACTGAAATCCCTAATATTTCTAAGCTCATTGCCCTGCACATCCTTCCTCTTGTTGATGTTCTTCAATTTCACGTTCAATCGGATTGTTACGGAACATACGAATAAGTACAACGATACTTCCTACCGCTAATACAATGTACAGCCCCGCAAATAGTATTAGCATAGTATCGACTTGGCCACTTGTTGTAGCACCTTCCGCCGTTTTCATATAACCACGAAGTATCCAAGGCTGACGCCCTACTTCCGCAAACCACCAGCCTGCCTCAACAGCAATAAGAGATAGCGGACCACCTGCCACTACTATTCTCTTAAAACTTTTTGAAGAAATAAATTTCCATCCTCGCCACTTACCTAGCACATAAATAGCTGCAACGACAATTAGTAAAGTTCCGATAACTACCATGACATCAAACAAATAATGAATATAAAGTGGCGGCTGTTCGTCCTCAGGAAATTGATCTAAACCTTTTACTTCTGCAAAAGGATTATTATGCGCCAATACACTTAGTGCGTATGGTACTTTAATGGCGTATTTCACTTCTTCTCCATCTAACACTCCGAATAGCACAAGTGAAGCATCCTCTTTTGTTTCAAAATGCCATTCAGCAGCAGCTAATTTTTCAGGTTGATATTCAGCTAAATACTTCCCAGAAAAGTCACCTACAATCAGTGCCGCTATCGAAAATACTAAGCCAAGTTTCAATAATAGATGTAACGCTTTTTTATGATACACATGCTTCGATCCTCGCAGCATACGATAAGCTGCAATAGAGGCTAATAAAAATGCCGCAGTCATATAAGATGTTACTAATACATGCGCTACCTTCGTTGGCATCGCGGGATTTAACATAGCTAGTACTGGTTGAATATTTACAAGCTCTCCATCTACAAGGTCAAAGCCCTGCGGTGCGTTCATAAATGCATTCACAATCGTAATAAAAACAGCCGACATAGAAGCACCAATAGCTACTGGAACCAATAATAATAGATGGCGCTTTGGATTTTTGAATCGATCCCAAGTATATAAATAAAGCCCTAAGAAAATGGCTTCAACAAAGAACGCGAATGTTTCCATAAACAAAGGTAATGCAATTACCTGACCAGCCAACTCCATAAAGTTTGGCCATAGTAGCGATAGCTGCAATCCAATCGCTGTACCAGTGACAACACCGATTGCCACAGTAATTACAAACCCTCTTGCCCATCTTCTTGCGAGTAATAAATAATGTTCGTCATTATTTTTCAATCCAACCCATTGAGCAATCATTATCATTAAAGGTATACCAACACCAATTGTTGCGTAGACAATATGAAATGATAATGTTAACTCCGTTAAGGCTCGACTCCACATTACAGCTGAATCATTCATTTTATTTCATCTCCTAGGTACCAAAAATTCTTCCAATTATCGAAAGAAACATTATCCCCGCTACTAAAAAACTTATAATTATTAGCTTTTTCTCATGCGATTTATATGCAGCAGCCTTTTGTTTTTCCATCATAGTAAATCAACCCAAATTTTAATCGCTGTCGCTAAGATGAGTACGGCTAAAAAACTTTGCAAAATTTTTGTATTCATTTTTTTACCTATTTTTGCGCCAAGGGGAGCTGCAAGTAAACTTGCCACTATCATAATTACTGCAGAATAGTAATCGACTTGCCCTGTCATTAACTTTCCGATTGTTCCTCCGATCGATGAGATAAACGTAATGGCTAGGCTAGTTGCAATCGTCATACGCGTTGGAATACCGAGCACAACAAGCATTATCGGAACAAGTAAGAAACCACCTGCAGCACCAACAATCCCTGAACCAATCCCAACTATAAATGCTAAAATAGCTGCTAGCGGCTTGTTGAAGGTTACTTCATTCATTGGCTTATCATCAATTTGTTTCTTAGGAATAAACATCATCACAGCTGCAACCAAGGCTAAAATACCGTAGACGACAGTCACACTGTTTTCAGATAAAAACATTGACCCGTAGCTCCCAACAAAGCTACCAACTAAAATTGCTCCTCCCATATAAATAATGAGTGGCTTATTAAGATATCCACCTTTTCGATACGCCCAAACCCCTGCAATCGAAGCAAAAAACACTTGTACCGCACTAATACCTGAAACTTCATGTGCTGAAAATGCGACTAAGCCAAAAAGTGGCGGTATATATAGTAGCATTGGGTATTTAATGATTGAACCGCCTATCCCCAACATACCGGACACAAAAGATCCAACGAATCCAATCAGGAAAATCACAATTATAAATGTTATATCCACTGTGCTTGCATCTCCTTTTATTTATGTGCTTTCAGTATAGTCCTGCTACAATTTCAGACATATAGGGGTTTTCCACTATTAGCTTTACTCACTGTGACAATATTGAAAATTATTCCTAATAAATAAAAAAAGATCACTCATCTTTCAAGTGATCTTAGCTTGTCAGCAAAGTAATAATTATAAAAAAATGTATGTCCATCAATTTCACCTTGGCGTAAGTCGCTTTGCTTGCACTCTAGGGTCTCATCGAACGCCCCCAAGAAGCTTTGCTCTGCGCGAAGGCGTAGCGACAGCAACAACAAATGTTTTATCTGTGCGAAAGCGTAGCGACAGCAACAACAAATGTTTTATCTGTAGCGAAAGCGAAGCGGCAGCTACAAAACGCCTAGTCGGAACGTAAATCAGCCCCTCATTTTGCAGAAGAGCTATATATTTTACTTTACATATTGCACCAGTTTTCAACAGTAACAAGTTGTTACATATAGTTATTTGCAAGCCCATACTGAATAAGCTCAGCTTTATTACTTAAATCGAGCTTTTGCATAATATTCGATTTATGATTTTCAACCGTTTTACTACTAATATATAGCTGCCCAGCAATTTGGATATTCGTATACCCTAGAACTGTTAACCTCATTATCTCCTGCTCACGCACAGTTAAAATGCATTGATCTTCATGTCCTTTATGTTCAAATAATTTATCCATCTGCTCCTGCGGAATACCAACGTTGTAATATATGCGACCACTATATACAGCATGGATAGCCTCATAGAGAATTCCACCTTGACTATTTTTTAAAATATAGCCATGGGCTTCAACAGCAATCGCTTTTTGAATATAAGCAACTTCATTGTGCATTGTTAACATAATAATTTTCACGTTAGGCATTTGCTTATGAATTTCTTGAGTAGCCGTAAATCCATCTAACCCATTCGGAATGGATACGTCCATCAAAACGACATCTGGGTTTAATGATATTGCCTGAGTGATCGCCTCCGCTCCATCACCCGCTTCACCTACAACCTCTATATCTATATAATTTTCCAATAAAAGAACAATTCCTTTACGGATTAGCACATGATCATCTACTACTAAAACACGAATCATCTAAAGTCATCCTTCCAATTAGGTACTTGAATACTAATTTGTGTACCGTTATTGTGAGCTGAAGTAATATTAAAAAATCCGCCTAACAATGTAATTCTCTCCTCCATATGCTTTAAGCCAAGCCCTTCTTTTTTCACTTGCTGTAGATTAAATCCTACGCCATCATCTTCTATATTGAGCGTTAAATTTGTAGCTTTCTTTTCGAGCCGAATGACGACTTTAGAAGCTTTGGCATATTTAGTAATATTGTGTAAAGCCTCCTGTACGACGCGATAAATATTGATTTCCACAGATGGATGACAACGTTCTTCAAAATCTGTTTCTAACGATATAGCAATATCAGGATGTACCTTTTGCACTGAATCGACAAGGGTGCCTAATGTAGGTGTAATCCCTAACTGATCAATGCTATGAGGGCGAAGTTGATAAGAGTACAATTTAATATCATTCATTACTTGCTCTAGCTCATTGCGTACTTCTTCAATATACGTATTTAGCTTTTCATTGTCTTTGACATAAGATTCAATCGCTTGTAGTGCAACAGATACTGTATATAATGATTGGCCAACACCATCATGTAATTCCTGCGCAAGCCTTTTATGTTCTTCCTCTTTTGCCTCAATCAGCTTTTTAATAATAAGCTTTGAAATCCGGGCCTCTTCTTCCTTTAACTGAAGAGTCTGATCTCGCAATACAAGCAGAAACTCTTGCTCGTTGGTTTTACCGTCTGTGTACATCAATGCCGTGCTCATTTCAACATCTATCTTACTACCATGATACGTCGGCATTTTCGATAAAAAATAGGGAATCTCATTATGTTCTATTAAATAACATGTATGTTCGCTTGGAGACTTTTGACGGTTTTCACAAAATGAACAAAAGGGCACTCGATCTCCTAATTTCCATCCTGTTAACCGCTCCGCCGAGGGATTCATCATTAAAATCTCACGTTTGTGATTCATAATCATAATTCCATCTTGAATATATTGAAATATTTGCTGTAAATATAGCTGTTCTTTCTCCAATTTAAACACACTCCAGACTTAAAATTGAAAGCACAACAAGAATCAATGCATTCCTTTAAGTTACCAACCAGCATACTTTGCCCTATACTTTTTCTTCTATCAAGCTATAACTCTTAACTTCATGCCCTGCTTTCCGAATGATACGAACACTCATATTTTTTTCTAGCTGTGTTGATGCAATAATATGAAGGGGCTTTTTTGGTAGTTCATGTATGTGACGGACCAAATAGGAAATTGGTAAATTTAATGCATTTGGTGTAGGTGATTTGTAAGAATCATTATAATCACGTACATCCACTATCGCCGTTCCCGCATTTAACTCTCGCGGTAAACACTCCTGTATTTGACGTACCGGGACATGGCGTTTATAAATCATTCTACCAATAATAAGAAGGAATATACTCAAACTTGCAATAATCATTTTTTAACCCCTTTTAACGAGAAAAAAGGTTGTCTAAATCCATTTAGCTTTCACAGACGAGTCTCATAATCCATTTTGATTAAAAATAACGATTTCTACTTCTCATCTTCCAAAGTACTAAACAAAGAAAAATAGCAGACTAGGATTACTAGTATGCTATTTTTCTTTTAGAACAACCTCTTTAAATAAAACTTTCTTTTTTAGCCATTACCTCTTGTTGCCATGCCATGTAGCCGCCCGTTAAATTTACAATGTTATGAATGCCATTTGCTCTCAGTACACTTACAGCAATTGCAGAACGAGCGCCACCTTGGCATTGTACAACAATTTTTTTATCTGTTTGCAATTCATCTAAACGTTTAGATAATGTACCAACCATAATATGCTGAGCGTTTTCAATATGCCCCGCATCATATTCTGTTTGATTGCGCACATCAAGCACATGAACTTGTTCACTTTCAATTAATGATTTCGCTTCTAAAGGCGTTATATTTTCATAACTTTCTAGAGAAGTAGCCTCTTCCAAAACTTTCGTTACATCCCCATAACCAACAACATTGTCGATACCTATAGAACGTAAAGCTATTAAAATATTATCTAGTTGCGAAAGATTAACTAGTAAATATAATGGTTTTGTATAATCTACTAGCCAACCAGCCCAATTTGTCAATGAATTATTGTAAGGAATGTTTAGTGTACCAGCGATAAATCCTTGTGAGAAATCTTCCGCTGGACGTGTATCAATAACTTGCTTTCCATCTGCAAGAAGTTGAACAATTTCTTCATAGCTTGACACGGCCTTCACCGGCGGTAAGTTTTTAATAAGCTCTATCCCTACTTTATTGACACGCTTCATAACAGCGAAATAATAAGGAGGCTCCGGTTGACCATCTAGTAACGCGTCAATAAATTTTTGCTCATCATCAAATTGCATAGCCCAGTTGAATTGCTTCTCATACCCAACTGTTGAGGACGGCACAGCTCCTAATGCTTTACCGCAAGCACTACCTGCTCCATGAGCCGGCCAAAGCTGCATGTAATCTGGTAAATCCTTAAAGCGTTCTAATGATTTAAACATTGCTTTTGCGCCAGATAGTGATGTACCCTGAATCCCAGCAGCTTTTTCTAATAAATCAGGGCGTCCAATATCACCTACAAAGACAAAGTCACCCGTAAAAATTCCCATTGGTTTATCTGCTACGCCGCCACGATCCGTTAATAAGAAGGAGATACTTTCAGGCGTATGCCCAGGTGTGTGCATAACTTTAAAGATAAGATTACCTATACTAAATTCATCACCATCTTTTAATAATTGATGAGGAATACCTTCCAGATTTTGATACTTCCAATCAGCATCCCCTTCATCGGAAATATACATTTTTGTTCCAACACGGTCTGCTAACTCACGAGACCCCGCTACAAAATCAGCATGGATATGCGTTTCTAATGCGCCAACAATTTGCATCTTCTCTTTTTCTGCTAATGCAAGATAGGGTTCAATATTACGCATCGGATCAACGATAACCATTTCTCCCTTCGCCTGACATCCCACAACATAAGAAGCGTGTGCTAATTTTTCATCGTAAAAATATCGTAATAGCATGTTTAAACTCCCCTTTATACTCAATTTTTTTCTTTTAAAATATCTAATGCCGATTGGACATAATTCAGTGTTTTTTGAACAGCAGGATCTTTCAGCCATTTAACAATTGAAAAAACATTAATATGCTGAGGCTTTTCTTCTGCTCTTTGCTGTACCATTTTTAAGAAATCCAAACCTGTCTTTCCTTTTTCAACATACGGATCGATATAGCTCTTTAAATTATTCAATGTATATTCTGTCGTTTGTTTATCCTGAAGTACTGCTTTTCCAAAATCAACGATGTTTTCTAACTGATGAATGATTTGAACAAGCTTTGGCAATTTCTCTATAAGCTGTACAATAGCTGTTATCGTTTCTGAGCCTACATTATAAGTAGTGACAAATCGTTCGTATCGATCTATTGTCTTTTCATCCGTCAGTACTGCTTTTCCAAAATCCACAACATTTTCAGCTGAATCTATCGTTTGCTCTACATTCGGTAATTTATCCAACAATCGCTGTAAAGAGTGCCGAACTTCTGGTTTCTCAAGCAATTCGATTATTTGATATAATTCTTCGCTCATACTTACCGTTGCATTAGCCATACTTGTCGCCTCCCTTCATTTG
Source organism: Lysinibacillus sp. 10T31 (assembly GCF_056394365.1). NCBI lineage: Bacteria > Bacillati > Bacillota > Bacilli > Caryophanales > Bacillaceae > Lysinibacillus > Lysinibacillus sp. 10T31. Next base: position 13,575 of record NZ_JBFTHS010000041.1, on the reverse strand, counting down.
TAATTACATTGTTCCTTTCAACATGCCATCCCAGTACATGACAGGCAGTAAATCCTTTTTCATGAAATACATACTGGATCTTTCCACAGCCTGGTTAAAAGGCATAGATTCGACAGGCTCTTTATTGTAATCAAACTCAGCTAATATCAGTTTGTTGTAGCCTGTTACAATCGGGCAAGAAGAGTAGCCATTATACATTTGTGTCATTGGCTGTTGTCGCATTAAAGAAATAAGATTTTGTGCAACAACGGGCGCTTGCTTGCGTATAGCTGCACCTGTTTTGGAAGTTGGGAGATTGGCATTGTCACCTATTCCAAACACATTGCTATACTTTTTATGTTGCAAAGTAAATTTGTCGACATCTACCCAGCCACATTCGTCTGCTAATGCACTTGTCCGAATAAATTCAGGTGAACACATATATGGTGTCACATGAATCATGTCGTATTTAATTTCTTCTAATATGCCCGTATCTAAATTTTCAAAGATAGCTATTTTTTCATCCGCCTTAATTTCAATCAAATTACGACGGAATCGTGCATCAATATTTTTCCGCTCAATTACCTTTTCAAGTGCTTCTCGATATTTTAAAACATCGAAAATCGCTGGATTGGCAGAACCAAAAATAACGTTAATATTGTCACGAACATTGACGTTATTAAAATAGTCCTCTGCTAAATGCATAATTTTTTGTGGAGCACCGCCACATTTTACTGGAGAGTTCGGATGTGTAAATAATGCCGTTCCCTCCTTAAAATTACGGATCGTTTCCCACGTATAATCCACATGCTTAAATGAGTAATTACTGCATACACTTTTAGTCCCAAGTGCTTCTTCTAGCCCTTTAATAGCACCCCAGTTAATCTCTATCCCACCGGCGACTACTAAAAAATCATACGTGTATGTTGTACCCTCTTGTGTTAGAACCTGGTTTTGATTGGGATCAAAACTACTAACAGCTTCTTTTAACCAAACAGCTCCTTTAGGAATAACGGACCTCATTTCACGCTCAGAGTCCCATTTATTTGCTGCACCACCTCCCACCAATGTCCAGAGTGGTTGATAATAATGTTTTTTTGCAGGATCTATGATGGCAATCTCCCCTTGAAGCGAATGAGATTGACGAAGTAAACGTGCAGCTACTGAAATGCCAGCAGTTCCTCCTCCAACGATGACTACTTTAAAAGAAGTCTTCATGTGTATATCCTCCTTATCATGCTGTCTTTCGTATACAACTTTTACACCTTAATAATAGGTATAAGAGAGAGCTGTTTATATAGGGGTAATCCCCTAAAAAATTACATCCCAATACTCAAATAGCACAAAAAGGCAGTACAAGGTGAATGTTTCATCACTTGTACTGCCCAAATTAACTTTTCTTTACTTTATCAATCAAAAACTAGCTCATTATCATAACGTGGGGTTGATTCTTTGAGGCCAAAAAACTACTACTTACATTTAAACTTCAAGATAAAGACTGTACCTTCGGCTCCTGATTGGACACTAATGGTACCATTGTGTAAATCAATTAACTGCTTAGTAATAGCCAATCCTAAACCTGTACCCGCCGTATCATCCGTAGTATTAGTACCTCGATAATATCGCTCAAAGAGGTTATCGAGCTCCTCTTGAGGAATTCCAGGACCTTGGTCGGCGATTGTCAGGATAATCTCCTGGCCCATATTTTGCGCCTCTACGTTCACCTTTGTACCGTTAGGAGTATATTTTTTAGCATTGGTTATTAGATTATCTAAAATGCGCTTTAATAAAAGCTCGTCCGCTTCAAGCATGACATCCCCATAAACCTTTACAGACACTTGCTCATCTGCAAATTGAGGTAACCATACATTGAGTGGTAACAGCACTTTTTCAAGCTGTATCGCTTTATTTTTTAATTGGTACGTATATGTTAAGTCTTGTATAAGAGCATCCATATACGTCGCCTTCTCTTGCATTGTAGTTGCGAAGACGCGCATTTCTTCCTTTGTCCACTCATAGTCCTCAGAAGCAAGCATTGTTGAATAACCATAAATTGAGCTTAACGGTGTCTTTAAATCGTGGGATAAGCCAGTTATCCATTCCTCACGTAATCGCTCTGCATGCTTAATCTGCCTTTCATTGGAGAAAAGGCGTTTTGATAAATTATTAATCGATTCATCAACTGGCTGAAATAATTTAAATTTCCTCTTTAATTTCCCTGTCTCCCGATGATGGATACTTTTATCTCTTACTTTACTATAGTCAAACTGCGTTAGTCGCTCAATACGAGATATGACATAAACAAGCGGACGAACAAATTGACGGGAAATGCTAATCGATAAAAAGACGATCCCTAATAACAATATAATATGACCACCAAAGAAGATGGAAACAAATAAAATCATCGCTTTATTAAAAGGCTCGTCAAATGGCTTATATGATGGGTTGGGCATACGTACAACTAGTGTAGAGCCATCTTCTAAAGAAACATTTCGCGAAAGCTCTTTATACTCAAAAATATCGTAGTTCTCTTCCAGCAATTGAGGCTTATAGAGCTTTTTATGGCGCTCACCAATGACTTCTACACGATCCCACTGCTCATTATAGATTTCAACAGAGGCCTTCTTATCCTGTAAAAGTTGGAGCAGTTCTGAGGAAATCTCCCCTTTCCCCTTCCAATCCTGCACTACTTCCTCAAAAAGCGGTTGAACAGGTAAAGCCGGGAGAAATAACAAATGGTATTTAGGAATCTCCCACGTGTGCATTCCTGGCCGTTTAAGAGCCATTATTTCGTTATCTGTCATACTACATAGTTCACATGTATCTCCCGTGTAATCAACAATGTCCATCGAATTATTGAACAAATATAATTGCCCTAAGTTCTCCTTAGCTCGCTTCACTAAATAATCAGCAATCTTAATAGATTCTCCTTTTTCTACGACAGCATCATCTTTAATTTCAGAGGAACTCATTATATGAATATCGTCACCGACATGGCGATTGATAAAGATTGCAAAAAGCACCAAGCTTATAATAAAGCCTGTAATAATTAGTAAATAAAAAACGACGAAATAAGATACAAAACGAAGCGTTAATCTTCTAGCCGGCTTCATGAATGAACATCCCCAACAAGTTTATATCCGATACCCCTTACAGTAATAATGCAGGTTGGTTTACCTGGATTCTTTTCTATTTTTTCTCGCAGTTTTCGAATATGAACCATCACAGTATTATCATCAAACAAACAGTCACCCCATACGCGCTCGTAAATTTGCTCCTTCGATAATACTTGCCCTGCATTTTCACATAAAAATTTCAATAAATAAAATAACCTACCGCTAATAATTTCCTTTGTACCATTTACAGTCACCTCTGCTGCATCGATATCGAATGTAAATCGACTGCATGAAAATAAATGACTGCCCGGAACATCTTTTTTCTTCATATATCTCATAAGCTGGACCTTCACCCTCGCAACAAGCTCAAGTGGATTAAATGGCTTCGTAATATAATCGTCTGCCCCGTTCATAAAACCACGAAGCTTATCTGCATCACTACCTTTTGCAGTTAAAAAGAATATAGGTGCTTCACTTTGCTCTCGAATCATATTCGCCATATCAAGTCCGCTACCATCCGGGAGCATAATATCTAATAGATAAAAATCAAAAACTCTCGTTCCTATTTTCTTTTTTGCTTCTTGAACAGTGTCGCAGAGTGTAATGTTTAAAAATCCTTCTTTTCTTAAGATAATTTCAATCATTTCTGCAATTGCACGTTCATCCTCTAATACTAAAATTGACGCATCTTGCATGCTATCACCTTCTTTTAAGATTACTTTAAGGTAGCCATCATTTCACCATAAGCTTTCCAAACTACACTATGTATAAGATAACCAAATAAGGAGATAAAACGCAATGACAACTAACCGTGTTACCTTCATAGATACAATGCGTGGATTTAGTTTATTCGGCATCTTAATGGCAAATCTGTTGATTTTCCAATTTGGTATGTATGGCAAAGATGAACTAAAAGATCTATCCGCCCTCGATAATGGAGCCTGGTATTTTGTAAAAATCTTTATAGAAGGATCATTTATGCCAATCTTCACCATTTTATTCGGCTTCTCTCTTATTAAACTTATAGAGTCTATTCGTAGAAAAAAAGATAAGAGTCGATGGTCCATTTTACGTCGTGCAACAGGGCTAATCGCCTTAGGTTTACTACATTCAATGTTTTTATGGGAAGGCGATATTTTATTTTCCTACGGCTTTATGATCTTGTTTTTAATCCCATTTATTAATCGTAAACCGAAAACTTTATTCATTTGGGCTGGTACCTTCTTAGTACTTATTACCAGCTTATCATTTGGTTCCACTGAAGAAACTAAAAAAGAACAGCAAGAAATAGCTTCCTATGTAGAGAAGGCCGACAATATATACGCTAACGGAAGCTACTCAGACATTTACGATTTCCGTGCAAATGATCTACCTCCGGGCATGGATGATGCAGGCTTAGTCTTTTTCTTATTAATTTTCCTTGCACCAATGTATACCACTTCATTGACCCTTTTCGGCATGGGTCTCGCTAAAAAGCAAGCTTTTGTGAATATGGAAGACGAAAAGAAATGGTATAAGCTCGGCGCTCTGCTTGTTCCAATAGGGCTAGCTTTAAAGAGTCTGAGTTTTATAGAAAGCAATTTTTCTGGCATGTTGCTAACCGGAGGCTCTGAGTTATTAGCAGTTGGCTATGTCTGCCTTGCAGCTTTAATATATAAAACTCGCTCAGTACAACGTCTCGCTCCTGCCTTCGAGAGTGTCGGTAAACTATCATTAACTAATTATCTAATGCAAACCATTATTTGTACAACAGTATTTTATGGATATGGCCTAGGTTTATACGGCAAGCTCGGCGTATTTGGCGGTATTTTATTCGGAATCGTCGTGTATAGCTTGCAATGTATTTTCAGCCTGGCCTATTTCAAGAAATTTAAACGCGGACCATTCGAAACTATACTGCGTGTTTGGACGAATTGGTCTTGGAACGGACAGATTAAAATAAAACAGAAAGGAAGTACTTTACATGAATAGTGACTCCAAAGAGGACTTTACAGATACATGGTGGTTCTTAGGAATCTGTACTGCTGTAGCTGTAGTTTTAACACTATTTGCTTTTTAGTAAAACAAGCAACTTTACAACAACATATTCGAATTCGTTTTCACTTGCCCCCTACTGTATACTATGACTACACATACTATACAGCTTAGGGGGCGTTTTTTTGCTACAGCGAATTATTATTACTGGCTATAGACCACATGAATTAGGCATCTTTAATGACAAGCACCCTGGCATTGCCATCATAAAAAAAGCACTCGAAAACCGTCTACGCATATTAATCGATGAAGGTTTAGAATGGGTGATTATTAGTGGTCAGCAAGGTGTAGAAACATGGGGTGCTGAGGTTATTCTTACGTTAAAAAATGAATTTCCTCATTTAAAATATGCTGTTATCACACCTTTTCTAGAGCAGGAGAAAAATTGGCAGGAACATAAAAAAGAAAAATATCAGACATTAGTAGCTCAAGCAGACTTTGTAACGAGTGTAACGAAAAAGCCATACGAGGCTCCGTGGCAATTTATTGAAAAAGACAAATTCATTATACAAAATACAGATGGTCTGCTGCTAATTTATGATGAAGAAAATGAAGGCTCCCCGAAATATATGAAACGTCTAGCAGAAAAATATATGGAAACACATGAATATACACTTTTAATGATTACCGCTTATGATTTACAAGTAGTGGCAGAAGAAATACAGCAACAAGATTGGTAGGGAAAATATTGCTATAATTTTCTGATAATTATATACTGGAATAAATAAGTTTAACTTTATTAATCATAAAACTCGTCACCTAAAGTTAGGATGATATTTGTTAAACGGAATTCCATTTTATATAAGTTGATTGGAGTGGAGACTGGGCGACTCCTTGGGGATCAGCGTCACAGATGAGACCCTGGAGCGAGCAGCGCGAGTGAAGCGGCTCATCGGACGCCCCCAGGAAAGCGCCCAGTCGGAACGGAAATCAACCACACGCCATTGTGATGACCCTAAGAATTAGGTCAATACTTTTTAAAAAATTCACGTCTTCTTTTCTACCCTTTGGTGCTAATTTCTGAAAGGAGCTGCTAATATTTGAGTAAAAAAATCGAAATGGTTCTTGAGTCGTCGCCGGTGAATGTTTCTCATGATACGTACCGCAGAGAGTGCAGATATACACGTGGGATTCATATTGAAGAACAAGAGTTTAAAGCAATTTTGGATGCAATGTGCCATGATTCTCGCTTGTATTTTGATTTCCATAATCCACGCAGAGAGATTAAAAAGGGAACATATTTAAATGGACATTCTGGATTAGCGCATAGTATTTATAATTACTATAAAACAAATCACAACCTTGAACTGACCGAGATTATAAATGGTAAAGATTTTTATGTAAAAATAAAATAAATTGATTTCATAAAGTGGGCTGTTTCTTACATAACAACTCACTTTTTATTTTCAATAAAAAAACTACCCTCTATAGAGAGTAGCTCTGTCTTTTTATAAATCTGATACTTGAGCACCTAATTCTTTATTATTGTACATTTCAGTGTCCAATTCTTTTGTAATACGAGCTGTTGCTACACCTGCAGTCATTGAACCACTTACATTAAGTGCAGTACGGCCCATGTCAATTAACGGCTCAACAGAGATTAATATACCCGCAAGTGCAATCGGTAAATCAAGTGCTGATAATACAAGAATTGCTGCGAATGTCGCACCACCACCAACACCAGCTACACCAAATGAGCTGACAGCTACAACTGCAATAACAGTAATGATAAACACTGGATCAAGTGGATTAATCCCAACTGTCGGTGCAATCATAATTGCTAGCATTGCAGGATAAACACCAGCACAGCCATTTTGACCAATAGATAGACCAAATGAGCCTGAGAAGTTTGCAATACCCTCAGGTACACCAAGACGACCCGTTTGTGTTTTAATGTTCATTGGTAAAGCACCTGCACTTGAACGTGAAGTGAAGGCAAACAATAATGTTTCCGCAGTTTTCTTTAAGTACGTAAATGGATTTAAACCACTTAAAGTAAGAATTAGTAAGTGTACTATAAACACGATAATTAACGCTACATAAGACGCAACAACAAACTTACCTAGATTATAGATTGCCCCGAAATCAGATGTCGCAACTGTACGTGCCATAATTGCTAAAATACCATATGGTGTTAAACGTAAGACAATGGTTACAACGCCCATTACTAATGCATAGATGGCATCCAAGCCCTTTTTAATAGTAGCTGCAGTGTCTCCATCCTTACGTGCTACACGTAAGTAAGCAAAACCTAAGAACGCTGAAAAAATTACAACAGCAATTGTTGATGTAGAACGAGCACCTGTTAAATCTAAGAATGGGTTTGCTGGGAATAACTCAATAATTTGAGTTGGTAAATCCGGCGCAGTTAATCCAGAAGTTTTTTCCTCTAAATACGCTCCACGCTCTGCCTCTGCAGCACCTTGCATAATATGTGAAGCATCTAAATGAAAGACTGTTGCTGAAAAAATACCAACAGCAGCTGATACAGCAGTTGTACCGATTAAAATGGCTAAAATAAGAGCTGCCATTCTTCCGAAGTTTTTACCAACCTTCATTTTCGTAAAGGCTATTAAGATGGAAATAAAAATTAATGGCATCGCAACCATTTGTAGTAATTTAACATAGCCAGTACCAATAATATTGTACCAACTTGTTGTTTTAGCTAACACATCAGAATCAATACCATATATTAAATGTAGTCCAAGACCAAGTACAATACCTAAGCCTAGAGCTGTAAATACACGATTTGAAAACTTAACGTGCTTTTTATTCATAAAATATAAAATTCCAACGAATACCAGCAAAACAGCAACGTTAAGAATAATTTGTAATGTAGACAATAGAAAGCCTCCTAAGAAGTTTAATTATAATGTAAATCGAATTATATACCTATAATCCCTATAATTCAAGTATGTTTTATTTAGATTAATAATTTCCTAATGTAAAGCGGCTTATTTCTTTTGATTATGCCCTAAAAACCAAATTTAATAATAAATGCGGTTATTGACTATTCCACGACAGCAACTATGTGCATCTTCTCCGCGGAAAGCGTCCATAATGAAAAAAAGACTGTGGGCGAGCTTGCCCACAGTCTCACCTACTTCGTTTAATGAACGAGGTAGGTTTCTTTTCCACTGTCATTAATGAGGTAACAGCTTCCTGAAATTTTTTTACATTGTTTTTTCACACGTGTCACCGCATCTGACAATTGCTCAACAGATTCAAATTGTTGATATTGATTAGTAATAACCGCAATGGATAGCGTAGTACAAGATAAAGGCTCTAATTTACCAACTCTATTTTGAACTTGTAAGTATGTTAAATCCTCTACATCATAAAAGCTTAAAATAAATGCATCAAAGTCATCAATAATTCTTTGACAGATCGCGGCAGCCTCATAATGCGGAAGAATCGCAACGAAATCGTCTCCACCAATATGTCCTAAAAAATCTTCTGTACCCACTATATTTCTTTTCAAAATATCTGTTAAATACAGTAAAATTTTATCCCCTTTATTAAAACCGTAAGTGTCATTGTATGATTTAAAGTGATCTAAATCAAAATATATTAAACTATATTTTGATAGTTGTAATGCTTCTTCTAGTTTTTCATCAATTAATTTATTCCCCGGAAGACTACTTAATGGATTCAAAAAGCTAGCAATTGCTACTTGTGTGTCTACAAGCTTTAACAGTAGTTCCCGAATACTTACTACACCATAATATAAGTCATTCCTTGTTACAACCACATCATCATATAAGTCCTCTGGAGGTCTAGACATCGCTAACGTACTGACTTCTGTTATAGGTATATTGCGGTCTACAATTAAAGGATTTTCTTTCATAATAAGCTGATTATGCCGACCCATAAATAAATTATAGCCATAGCGTGTACCAATTTTTTGATAGAAATGTGTACGTGTAATATGCCCAATTGGTTTGTCATCTCGAACAACGACAACACTACGTAATGATGGATTACTTGTAAAAAGCATATCCACCTCTTGATTTTTCACAAATTCATCAATACAAGGAACATTTTCTATGACTTCCCCTATCTTCATGGTCATCCATCCTTATTTTCCCCAAATGTATTTCCTTTGCGGGTTTCCCTATCGCATAACCTTGTGCGTAGTGGATTCCAATATTACGTAAATAATGAAGCTCTTCCTGGCGTTCAATACCCTCTGCAATAATTTTTGTCTCTGCCTGCTCACCGTAGTCCATCAACAATGTAACAAGCTGCTGTTGCTCGCTGTTTTTATCAATAAATTGTATTAAAGAACGGTCTAGTTTAATAAATTCTGGCTTTAAGTAAATAAGAGTTTTCAAGCTATTATAGCCTGAACCTACATCATCCACCGCAATTCGATAGCCCTGTGATCGATAATGTGATAATACACGTTCAAACTCTTCAAAATCTACCACTGCACTACGTTCAGTTAGCTCAAACACAACCTGCTGTGGTTTTATACCAAGCTCCTTTAATAGTTGCAAGGTTTCACCGCTATGATAGCTCTTATCTAGTAAAACGTTAGGATGTATATTGACAAATACTAAAAAATCTCTGTTCACCCATTCTCCGTGTAATCGTTCTTTGAAACGTTGTAATGAAAGATTACGACAAAAGCATTCAAATAAAAATACGCAGTCTGTTTGCCCAACAAATTCATAAAACTGATCGACACTATGAAACAATTCTGAAGGCTCTGGACGATTCAGTGCCTCAAAACCAACCGTTTGACTCGTCTGTAAATCGACGATAGGCTGAAAATAAGTATGTAAATTCTTGTCCTGAATAATTTGCTTCAATGCTTTTAAACGTTTTATATAGAGAGTATTGTTTTGATGCTGCCCATATAAATACTTTAAATAAGAAAATAAATTACTTGTTTTTATGCTTTGTCTCACAACAGACTCCATTATCGCACCTCTTAAATCGGTTATTATGATCTATTGTACGCTTTCAATGTAAAAGCACTGTGAATTTCATGTAAAAACAGGTGTCTCTAGCACTAGATTTCCTTGTATAAAGTTATAAAAATAATCTCTTTTGATTATTTGATAGAGTAGTATAAATTAAGGATGTGGAGAAGGCAGTTCGAGCAAAGGTTGATGGGGATCTGGGGGTTTGTAACGTTTTATCAGCGATGTCGGATGATTTGTCAGCGATTCCGCATTACCTTATGTCAGCGATACTAATAGTATTTTACTGACAAGTACTTTTATAATAAGTAATAGAAGCTCAATCACAAGAAAGGTTGTTATATATCCTAATGAACGTAGAGAACTTTTTACAACTGCCTATTACAAAAGATTTTACAGTCGTTGCCGGCCGCAATGGTTTACATAAACCCGTTCAAAATGTGGAAATTCTAGACTTTGAATTTTCACCTGATATTCAAACTGTGAGAGAAACGATTTTCACACCGAATAGTGTTGTTTTAAGCAGTTTATTATTCGCAAAGCAAAAGCCAGAATATTTATGGAATGCCGTGAAAAGCCTTATTGAGCTAGGGGCAAGCGCTCTAGCTTATAAACCTGTCATCTATGAGGATTTACCTGAGGAAGTGCTAGCATATGCAGATGAACTAAATTTCCCGATATTGCGATTTGGCGGTGATGAATTTTTTGAAAAGATTATTCTAGAAACGATGGCCTATGCAAAAACACAGGATTATTCGTTCTTTTTAGATACGATTATGCGACGTCTCATGGAGGAAGAAGTAACTGATGAACAAATAAAGTCTATTTTACAGCAAATCAATAAGCCCTTTGAAAAATATGTATTTGTTGCTAATATTCAAACGCAAGATTATGCAAATAGTCAATGGATGCAATCGCTTTTTCAACTAGAGCCTCTATTGAAATCAGGGATGATTTGTAGCTATAAAAAGAGCCTCTTTATTGTAATGACTCATCCATCACAGCAATTCCAATTTGAAAAACTCCTCAAAGAATGGTTAACGTTGTATGCAATCTCGATGGATTCAATGATCATTGGCTATAGTCGTTGTCATGTCACACAAACAGAATTCCCTATTGCTGTTCGTGAAGCCTTTTATGCACGCATCATGGCTGAAATTGAAGCGGCTCCTATATGTCATTATGAGAACCTTGCTTCCGATTCGTTATTAATTGAATTGCATCGTAAAGACGCTAAATTTGCTATGGACTATGTAAATAGCTATCTTGGTCCCCTATTTGAGGAAAAGGTTGATCGGGATTTAATGAAAACAGCAATCACCTATGTCGTAAAACAAGGAAATATTAAAGAAGTAGCCGTTGCTCATTTCTGTCATCCAAACACAATCCGTTATCGTATGTCAAAAATACGTCAGCTAGTAGCACCTTTAGAAAATGATTATGTTTTTTATGAGCGTATAGCTGCAGCCGTTAAATTGTACTTATTACATAGCAAAACGAATGGTGAATGACAGCTTTGGAATAAGTACAAAAAAACGCCTGAATTTTTAGAATTAAAATCAAACTATTTTCTCCCATCTCATGCTATTCTATTGAAGTTAGGAGGAAGAATGATGAAACAATACATAGCTGATGGTATGCTATTAGTCACTGCAATCGTTTGGGGTAGCGGTTTTGTCATAACGGCTATTGCATTAGAATATTTAACAGCCTATCAAGTAATGGCAGGTAGATTCTTATTAGCTTCTATTATACTGACAGTCTTATTTGGCTATAAATTAAAAAAAGCTTCGAAATCAGTTATCTGGAAAGGTATTTTATTAGGAAGCATTTTGTATATTGCCTTTGCCCTTCAGACAGTAGGGTTACAATATACAACACCATCTAAAAATGCATTTTTAACCGCTGTCAATGTCATTATTGTCCCGTTAATTGCGTTTGCGGTTTACAAGCGTCGTATAGATGGCTATGAGATTATCGGTTCGATTATAGCTATTGCTGGTATTGGTTTTTTATCTTTGCAAGGCTCGCTAACAATGAATATCGGTGATGCGCTTTCCTTAGCATGTGCTGTTGCCTTCGCTTTCGATATTTTTTGTACGAACCTTTTTGTACAAAAGGAAGATGCCATTGCTCTGACGATTATACAATTTATCACAGCATCTTTTTTAGGTGTTTTGGTCGTAGTCAGTCAAGGCGATATCCCAACTACTCTTGAAAAAGAAGCAATCTATTCAATCGTTTATTTAGCCATTTTTTCAACTACTCTTGCCTATCTTTTTCAAAATATTGCGAATCAATATACATCTGCTACAAAGGCAGCTATTATTCTGTCTACAGAATCCTTCTTCGGCATGATACTATCCGTTATATTCTTACATGAAGTATTAACGAGTCGTATGGTTGTAGGGGCTGTAATGATTTTACTCGCCATATTAATTGCAGAAGTAAAGCCAGCACATCCTAAAAAACGAATGATGAAGAGCTCAAGATAACGAATTTCAAAATAGTTTCAGTCCTATACTGAAGCTATTTTTTATTAAACACGGCTAGTCATGATACTTGTAGTAATTCCTGCTACCAAAATTGTAATAATAGAAAGCAATAATGTACTAGAAGATAAAAGCAGTCCCCCTATGACGATGACGATTGAATCTATCATAAAAATAAGCATCCCGACATTAATTCCGGTTTTATCACTTAAAAATTGTGCAATCAAATCTGTACCACCAGTGCTTGTCTGAAATCTAAGCATCAAACCAACACCAAAACCCATAAGCACCCCTCCAAATACGGCGCTATAGATGGCATCTACATGAATAAGATTTCGGAAAGGCTTGAGTAAATCGATACTAAGAGAATAGGCGAATAATCCATGTATACTATTGTAAAAATACGCTCTGTATTTATACCAAGAAATAACAAAGATTGGAATACTAATAATGATGATCATTAAACCTATTTTAAGCTTATATATATAGTGTAAAATAAGCGCTATCCCTACAACGCCCCCATCTAAAATTTGATAGGGTGTTAAGAATAAATTAATTCCTAATGCTAGCGCGGCACTTCCTATAAGAATGACCAAGCCTTTCGTAACAAAATACATACAACACCCCTCCGAGACTTGCATGTTTTTATAGTATGAAAAAATCGATTTGAACATGTTATTGTTCACGTCTGTCGGTGTAATAGTATTAATATTTTTTATCGAGCTTGGTCGCTAAATTTCTCTATAAATTGTGTGAATACAAAAAATGGATCAAACGTGTGGTTGATTTCCGTTCCGACTTGGCGCTTTGTTGCTGCCGCTTCGCTTTCGCACAGATAAAACATTTGCCGCTGACGCTTCGCTTTCGCACAGAGCAAAGCTTCCTGGGGGCGTCCGATGAGCCGCTTCACTCGCGATGCTCGCTCCAGGGTCTCGGGCCAACACGATGTTGGTCACGAAGGCGTTATCACAGGATGTGATGATTTTAGCCTTCGTTCCTCTATCGCTAATCCCCAAGGAGTCGCCC
>NZ_JBFTHS010000040.1:0-41981 GCF_056394365.1 Lysinibacillus sp. 10T31 | reverse complement strand
ATAGAACAGCCAAAATCGTGGATAGAATCGTCAAAGTCGTGGATAGAGCAGCCAAAATAATGGATAGAGCAGCCAAAGTCGTGGATAGAACCAGCAAAGCGATGGAAAGAAGCCAAAGCGACGGAAAGAAGAGCTGGAGCGACGGAAAGAAAAGCCAAAGCGACGGAAAGAAGGGTCGAATCGACGGAAGGCAGCCAGAGCGACGGAAAGAAGAGTCGAAGTGGCGGAAAGAATAGTCGGAGCAACGGATAGAATCGTTAAAGTCGTGGATAGAACCGACAAAGCGACGGAAGGAAGAGCCAAAATTTTGCCGGCCTTTAACTTCTTTCAGCGGGTGTTCAAACATCCGTACCTGTCGCTACGCTTTCGGTACAAAAGATATCCGCTGAAAGAAGTTAAAGCCTCCGCGGCGGATGTCACGGAATCGGAAAGGAGTTCTTTGTGCAAGCACAAAGCCGATTCCGGACGCAATTATGCCGAGGCATAATTGATCATCATAATAATTCTTGTGAAAAATGCCTGCCACGTTTAAAAAATGTGGATTTATCCCATACTGCAATTAACCTAAAAAGCTATAAATATGTCGATTTGACACTATTTCGGAAGACTTTGCACTAGTTCTGTCAGCCGCAAGGAATCACCACATTGAATGTGGAATTGCACGAGGAGGAGGCGATGTTCATGCATTTTCAATTAGAAATGGTAACAAGAGAGACAGTAGTTGTACGTTTATTTGGGGAGCTCGATCATCATGCGGTAGAGCAAATTCGAGCTAAAATTTCTACAGCAATTTTTCAAGGCGCTGTAACGACTATTATTTGGAACTTAGAGGGGCTTTCCTTTATGGATAGTTCAGGTGTAGGTTTAGTCCTTGGTCGGATGCGAGAGTTAGAGGCAGTCGCTGGACGAACAATTTTATTGAATCCATCGCCGACAATGCGAAAAGTATTTCAATTTTCAGGTTTAGGGCCGTGGATGATGAATGCAACTGAAGAAGAAGCAATTGATCGAGTTAGGGGGATTGTAAATGGATAACGAAATGACATTAACTTTTTTAGCACTTAGTGAAAATGAAGCCTTAGCGCGTGTAGCGGTGACAGGTTTTATCGCACAATTAGATCCAACAATTGATGAGCTATCCGAATTTAAAACGGTTGTCTCAGAGGCTGTATCTAATGCCATTATTCACGGTTATGAAGAGAATGGTAAAGGCGTTGTTACAGTTCATGCAAAGCGTGAGGATGATATTGTAACTGTGTCTGTTTTGGATAAAGGTATTGGTATTGAGGATGTAAGCCAAGCAATGGAGCCGTTATTTACGACGAAAAGTGCGATGGAACGTTCAGGTATGGGCTTTACCATTATGGATAGTTTTTCAGATCAATTGACCGTAATGTCCAAGTGGCAAGAAGGTACAACTGTCACGTTTACGAAGAAATTTTACTCGGTTCGCACACCGGTAATGTGAGGATGCAATATTGAAGCCGCTAGAACAGTCGTCCGATAAGCTATTGTCACAGGGAGAAATGCGGGATTTAATTGCACGTGCACAGCAGGGCGATCATGAGGCTCGTAAACGAATGATTGAAGGGAATACGAGGCTTGTGTGGTCTATCGTCCAACGCTTTACAAGCAGGGGCGTGGAACTCGAGGATTTATTTCAAATTGGCTGCATAGGGCTCATGAAGTCTGTGGATAAATTCGATCTAACGTATGATGTTAAATTTTCGACATATGCGGTACCAATGATTATTGGAGAAATTCAGCGCTTTTTACGGGATGATGGCATGGTGAAGGTTAGTCGATCTATTCGTGAGCTTAATTTTAAAATTCGTCATGCAACTGATGAATTCATTAAAAAAAATGAGCACCCACCAACCATTCATGAATTAGCACAGGTTCTTGGTGTCACATCTGAGGAAATTGTAACAGCTTCTGATGCATTAAGAGATCCTGCTTCCTTGCATGAACAATTGTATGAGAGCGAAGGGGATTCTATTACTTTAATGGATCAGATGAAGGACGAAAAATCTGAGCAGCCATTTGACTATATACCACTAAAAGAGGTACTCACGAGGCTCGAGCCTAGAGAGCAATCCATTATTTATTTACGATATTTCTCAGATTGTACCCAAACTGAAATTGCTAACAGGTTAGGTATATCACAAGTTCAGGTATCACGATTAGAGAAAAAAATTCTTGCTCAATTAAAAAATTGGATGGCCACAAGTGCCACAGTTGAAGTGGAAGAGGTAAAAAAAGACATCTAAGAAAATGGTGACAGCATGACAGATAAACTATTTAACAGCTTAGAAGAAGCCGAAAATTTTCTTAAAGAGCAATTTGGTGACGGCGAATCGTTTGACATTAGTATTACGCATGTATTTGTCAAAGATTTGCCGGTTCTTTGCATATATATAAGCGGACTTGTGGATGGAATAGTGTTAACACAATTACTCTCTAATATGTTGCCTGATGAGGACATTGATATTGAGGATGAAAAGGAGTATTTTGAAGCCTATTTCAATTTCCAAGGTCGCTCAGAGCAAACCAAACGTGAAGCCATTTTATTAGCCGTATTAAGTGGACAGGTAGCCTTTATAACTAAAAGTGGTTACGGCTATGTTGCAGAGATACGAAGCTATCCAGGACGTTCACCAGAGGAGCCTGACAATGAAAAGGTAATTCGAGGATCTAGGGACGGTTTTGTTGAAGGTATTTCACAAAATGCTGCTTTGATTCGTCGGCGAATTCGCAATAGTAATTTACGTTTCGAGCTACATAAAATATCCGAAATCGGTCAAACCGATGTTGCGCTAGTGTTTATAAAGGGTATTGCGAGTGATGAAACGCTCGATAAATTGCGACAGCGTATTAAACAAATTCATCATGATGGCTTGACTATGACTGATAAATCACTAGAAGAATGGCTGTTTAAACAGAAGTTTCATCCAGTTCCTTTTGTACGTTATACGGAACGACCAGATATTACCGCAGCGCATTTACTTGAGGGACATGTAGCCATTGTTGTCGATACGTCTCCTTCTGTCATTATCGTGCCAGCAACGGCCTTTCATTTACTGCAGCATGCTGAGGAGTATAGGCAGGCACCATCAATCGGAACGTTTGTTCGTTTTATGCGCTATTTTGGAGTAATTACGGGTTTATTATTATTACCTATGTGGTATTTATTTGCAACGCACGGGATACATTTACCAGATGAGTTATCTTTTTTAGGGGCAAAGAAAAAATCACATATCCCGCTTTTACTACAAGTACTTATTGGAGATATTGGGATAGAATTTTTGAGGATGGCCGCCATTCATACCCCATCACCACTATCCACTGCGATGGGGTTGGTTGCGGGTATAACTATTGGTCAGATTGCTATTGATGTTGGGGTATTCTCGCCAGAAGTAGTGTTATATACAGCTGTTTCAGCTCTTCTGACCTTTATAATTCCGTCTTATGAACTGGGTATCTCCATTAAACTCTTTAGAATATTGTTGTTAATAATGACTGGAATTTGGGGAGTTAATGGGTTATTTATTGGGTTTTTTATATTATTTACGTATTTATGTTCATTACGTCCGATGCAAGCGCCTTATTTATGGCCACTTATTCCGTTCTTTCCAAATGCGATGCTCCGCGTACTTGTCCGTTTCCCAATGACATCAAATGCATTAAGACCTTATATAGTCGATTCCGAACAACGAAAAAGATCATAGGAGCCGTTGCACTCGTTTTTTTCATGTGATAAAGTTCACATATAGTATTTTGTGATTTTTGCGAAAATTGTCTTCATTCATCAAAAGGTTCACCACGACAAAGTGTTGGCATTTATGTGATATAAGCACTCGTGTACTGTTCGAACCCTTGTTGAATGAAGCAATACCTCTAAAAAAAAGTAGCAATACTACATTTTAAAAATGAGGTGCAATTTTTATCACAAGATGGAACGATGTGAAAAGGGAGAGATGCACATGCATTTATATGGAACACAAGCGATTTCTGAAGATGGTCATTTAACGATTGGACAGGTAGATACATTAGGGCTTGCAAAAGAGTATGGTACACCTTTATTTGTGTATGATACAGCGCTTATTCGTAAGCGTGCACGCGGCTTTATTGATACGTTTAAAAAACTAGGTGTAAAAGCAGAAGTAGCTTATGCTTCAAAAGCATTTGCATGTGTGGCTGTGTACCAATTAGCGGCAGAAGAAAATTTATCTTTAGATGTGGTCTCTGGTGGAGAATTATTTACAGCTTTAAAAGCTGGATTCCCTGCAGAGCGCATTCATTTCCATGGTAATAATAAGAGCATCGCAGAATTAGAATTAGCCTTTGACTCGAAAATCGGTTGTATTGTCGTGGATAACTTCTATGAAATTCAACTTTTACAAGAAATCTCAGAGCGCCGTCAGCAAAAAATGCGTATTTTACTACGTGTCACACCAGGTGTTGAGGCACATACGCATGATTTTATTACGACAGGTCAAGCGGATTCTAAATTTGGCTTCGATTTAAATAATGGTCAAGCAGATGAAGCTTTCCAAAAAACTTTTAACCATGAATACTTAGAGCTTCTAGGATTACACTGCCATATCGGCTCACAAATTTTTGACACAGCGGGCTTTGGATTAGCAGGAGAAAAACTAATTGATAAGATTTCTGATTGGAACAAGACTCACGATTTTACATGTACTGTGTTAAACTTAGGAGGGGGCTTCGGAATTCGTTATACTGAGGAAGATGCACCGCTTGAGCCACAAGTATATGTAGAGGATATGATTACAGTTGTAAAGAACAAAGCGACTGTACTTGGTCTAACTATGCCGGAAATTTGGATTGAACCAGGGCGATCACTTGTAGGCGATGCAGGAACATCACTTTATACAATTGGTTCACAAAAAACAGTACCTAATGTTCGTAAATATATTGCTGTCGATGGTGGTATGAGTGATAATATCCGTCCAGCATTATATGATGCGAAGTATGAGGCGGTCATTGCAAGTAAAGCAAATGAATCAAAAAGTGAAACATATACAGTGGCTGGTAAACTTTGTGAATCTGGCGATAAATTAATTATTGATGCTAAGCTTCAGGAAGCAGCTTCTGGTGATGTGCTAGCAATCTTCTGTACTGGTGCGTATGGATATTCGATGGCGAGTAACTATAATCGTGTGCCACGACCAGCAGTTGTATTTGTAGAAGATGGCAAGCATCAATTAGCAATTCGACGCGAAAGTTATGAAGATATTGTACAAAACGATCTCCCGCTAACGTTAAAAAAGGGTGAGTAAATATGAGAAAAAACAAATGGGTATTACTAGCGTCCATTTCAACTTTTATTTTGTTGTGGGGCGTTGTCTATTGGGTATTGGCGTCTAAAGGTATTCTCGGACCTGGTTCGTAAGACAGAAATTGACTTGCGGTAAAAGTACAAATCGTGTAGGATAATCAAAGATTATGTACAGCTAGAAAATGAGGGAATAGACAAATATGTTAATTCGATATAAAAAAGCTTTCGAGAAAATAGCAATGGGGCTACTCTCGTTTATGCCTAACGAAAAAGACATAAAAAAGCTCAAAGAGACAATCCACTCCTATGAAAATGATGATAATTGGGTTTTATATTTATGGAAAAAGAACGATGAGTATATAGGCATTGTTGGACTTGTAACAGACAGTGATAGTATGGCTACGATTCAACATGTATCCGTTGTCCCTTCTTATAGAGGTGAGGGTGTTGCGAAGGAAATGCTACAGGAAGTAGCAGACCTTGGCCAGTATGAAAATGTTCGTGCAACAGAGGAAACGCGAAATATTGTTCAAAAATGTATAAATTGTATCGATGAAGAAGCAGACGATCATTGACGTCTGCTTTTTCTTTGTTTGCTTTCTTGACGCTCTGCAAGAATATGTGAGCGATCTCGAAGCATATGTTTATGAAGAAGATAGTTAGTGCTACATGATGGTAAAAGCTGTATGCGAGCAAATACTAATTCCTCCAATATGGGTGATAGAGGAATTTGAAATGCTTGAAAGGACTGGCCCTTTTGGATAGCAGAAAGCGCATCTGTTAGTTGTGTTAGCAGTATTTCATAGTCGGTTTCGTCAAAAAAGATGTGGCCCATATTATATTGAAAATTATGGAGTGCTTTTTCTAAGATTCTCGCAGCGCCAATAAAATTGTCACGTCGCCAATGATATAAACCTGTTGCTAGCTGTACGTAACCAACGAGAGGATGCTTTTTATCACCTGGAGCAATATCCTTCCAGTATTCCTCGAGGACTTCGTGGCATTCAAAGAAATCTTGATTACCATTAAAAAAAGCACAGTAGTCAATAAATAAAGTGTGATGCTGTGGATGCATTTTGGACTCCTTTCTACTATACTAAAAGAACATAGAATCTCAGGGTGGTAAAACAATGTCTTATGAAGTAAAATTAGAAGCCTTTTCAGGGCCTCTTGATTTATTATTGCATTTAATTCACAGATTGGAAATTGATATTTATGATATCCCAATGGCTGAAATTACTCAACAATATATCGACCATATACATGCAATGCAGGTACTAGAGTTAAATGAGGCTAGTGAATATTTAGTGATGGCTGCAACATTATTAGCTATTAAAAGTCGTATGCTCTTGCCAATTCATGAAGGTGAGCTTGAAGATGCCGAATTAGAAGTCGACGGCCCAGACCCTCGTGAAGAACTGGTGCAACGATTAATAGAGTATAAGAAATATAAAGAAGCAGCGAGTAGCCTGCAAGAGCTTGAAACAGATCGCGCACAGGTATTTACACGGCCTCCAGCAGATTTATCAGAGTTAGCATCAGATGAGCAAATGGCGTTATTTGATTTGAACGTCAACATCTATGACATGCTTGGAGCCTTTCAAAAACTGATGCGTCGAAAAAAATTAAAGAAACCGCTAAAAACAACTGTAGCGAGACAAGAACGCTCAGTGAAAGATCAAATGCGTTCAGTTGTCGATTCATTACGAACTACAGGTGGACGTGCATCATTTTTCGAGCTTTTTCCCTATGAAGATAAGCCAACGCTTATTCTGACGTTTTTATCTATTCTTGAACTGATGAAACGTCAGGTCGTCATCGTAGAGCAAGACGGTAACTTTGAAGAATTAACAGTTACATTACAGAAGGAGGAATGGGATGATGAGGAAAACAATGATGCTGCAGAGTAGAATAGAAGCCTTATTATTTGTTGTTGGAGACGACGGCTTAACCATTAAACAATTGTCACAACTTTTAGGCGAACCGGAAGAGTTAGTCGTACAAACAATGGAAGTATTGAAAACAACATATGAAGAAGATTTAGCAAGAGGCCTTACTATAAAAGAAATAGCTGGAGTTTATCAGCTTATTACAAAATCTGATCTAGCAGATACCATTCAAAGATTAGTAGAAAATCCAACTGCTCAATCATTATCGCAAGCCTCGCTTGAGGTATTGGCTATTGTGGCATACAAACAACCAATTACACGTGTAGCAATTGAAGATTTACGTGGTGTGAAATGTGAAAGACCAATTCAAACGCTCGTTTCTAGAGGGTTAATTAAGGAAGTTGGACGCTCGGAAGGGACAGGACGTGCAATCTTATATGGTACTACAAAAGAATTCTTAAATTACTTTGGCTTAAATAATATAGATGAAATGCCGCCTTTACCTGAAGAAGAATTAGTTGAACAAGAGCAAGAAACAGATTTATTTATGACGAAATTCCAAGAAACATTTAGTGGAGTAAAGTAAATAAACAAGATTTTAAAGGTATAATGCTTTGCTTGAAACATAAATATATTCTATATTTTCCTATTACTTTAATAAGGAGTGGCTCGTTGCTTCGGTTAGTACGTTTAATATTGTTCATGTTAGTCGTGGTAATGTTAATGCTTCCACAAACCAGTTTAGCACGAGGTGGTAGCGGATATGCTGTTTTAGATGGTGATACGGGCCGTGTTTTATTTGAATCAAGTAGTGATGCACGGTTACCAATTGCTAGCTTAACAAAAATTTGGACAGCACTTGTTGCTATTGAAAATAGCAATCTTCAAGATGAAGTAGTTATTTCACCGAGGGCTGCAACGGCTGAGGGCTCGTCAATTTACTTGCAAGCAGGTGAAAAAGTTACGGTAGAAACACTGTTATATGGTTTGATGCTTCGTTCAGGAAATGATGCAGCAACAGCTTTAGCAGAGCATGCCGGCGGATCGGTAGAAGGGTTTGTCAAGTTAATGAATGAGCGGGCTGTTGTTGCTGGTCTCACAAATACAGTATTTATGAACCCTTCTGGCTTGCACCATGATGAGCATTTATCGTCAGCGAGGGATACTGCTGAAATGTTGAGAGTTGCTCTTCAAAATAAAACTTTCAAGAAGATTGCCTCTACAGTTCTTTATCGTGCCAATACAGAAAACGGGATGTTATGGGAAAATAAGCACCGCTTATTACGAGAAGGGTCAGGGGTTGCCATCGAAATAGGCGATGAGACACAACAACCTGTTAATGCATTAAAATCAGCAAAAGGTTCAGCATTTGCCGGAAAAACAGGCTTTACAAAGGTAGCTGGTCGGACGCTCGCAACAGCCTTCCAAAAGGACGGGCAAACCTGTATTGTCGTCACTTTGAACGAATCCGATGACTGGAATGTACATCGGGGTTTAGCTAACAAGGTTTGGCAAGAGTACAGCCTTGAAACAGTGGTGAAAAAAGGTAAATATAAAGTCAATAAAAACCTTTCCATTCGTTTAGAAGAACCAATTCTTTTGCAATTAACTAAAGAAGAAAAAGAAAGTGTAAGGCAAGTTTTGCATGTTTCTAGAAAACGTAAGGAAGGCGTATTGTCCATCTTTCTCGGTGAAGAGCGTATCTATGCAGTGCCAGTAAAAGTTGAATCAGTGGATCGTTAAAAGCGATTCGCTGATTTTTTTTCTTATTAGCTGAACGGCCCGCAGAAACGTAGTGACGAGAAAAATGAAGCTAAGCCCGAAAAAGCGACAACTCGAGTATAAGCCGATTGAGTGAAGGCTAGGAGACAAACTAAAGAGAAAGGATTCACACACAGTTTTGTGTGTGAATCTTTTTTTGCTCTTTGAAAGGTGGACGTCGATAAAATTCAGAAGTTGGTCGATAAAACGTAAAAGTGTTCCGATAAAATTCAAAAGTTGGAAGACATTTTGTTAAAACATATCCCACGTATATAAGTTGATTGGAGGGTAGCTCCTTGGGGATTAGCGATAGAGGAACGAAGGCTAAAACCACACGTCCTGTGATAACGCCTTCGTGACCAACATCGGTGCTGTTGCTGTCGCTGCGCTTTCGCACAAACAAAACCCTCTGCTGACGCTGCGTTAGCACTACGCTTTCGCGCAAAAAACATCTGTTGGCCCGAGACACTGCAGCGAAGCGGATGTTTTCTGTGCGAAAGCAACAAATGTTTTATCTGTGCGAAAGCGAAGCGACAGCAACAACAAAAGCGGCTCATCGGACGCCCCCAACAAAGCGCCCAGCCGGAACGGAAATCAACCCCACGTCATGGTGATAACCCTTAAAATTTAAGTGCAAATTATCCAGAAACTAGTTGATGGAAATTATTTTAAATAATTTAATTACTTATGCATAATTAGTTTTTCTTTAATAATGTATAAAAGTATGACATAATTTTCACAGATTAGCGGGAAAAATAACCTTATTCCTAATGTGCGAATAAGGTTTAACGTTTGGTGTCAAAACCAAGGTGAATGAAAACTAGAGGTGAAAGAATGGAAAGATTACAAAAGGTCATTGCGTATGCCGGTGTGGCGTCTAGGCGTAAGGCAGAACAATTGATTGTAGAAGGTAAAGTAAAAGTAAACGGAGTCGTAGTTCGTGAGTTAGGTACAAAGGTTTCAAACTCAGATACGATAGAAGTAGAAGGCGTGAAGCTTGAGAAAGAGGATAAGGTTTATTATTTATTATATAAACCACGTGGAACGATTTCGGCTGTAACGGACGACAAAGGACGCAAAACTGTCACAGATTTATTTAAGCATATTCCGCAACGAATTTTCCCAGTTGGCCGTCTCGACTATGATACATCTGGCTTATTGCTATTGACGAACGATGGTGAATTTTCTTATATGCTGACGCATCCGAAGTTTAAAATCGACAAAACGTATATTGCTCGTGTTAAAGGTGTTCCAACGATTGAAGGTTTAAAAAAGCTTCAACGAGGAATTAAATTAGAAGATGGCAAAACAGCCCCTGCAATGGTTAGTATGACTTCATTTGATGAAAAAGCAGGTAAGGCAATCTGTGAAATTACGATCCATGAAGGGCGAAATCGTCAAGTGCGTCGCATGTTCGAGGCAATTGGTACTCCAGTTGTTAAACTAAAACGTGAACGCTTTGCCTTCTTAGATTTATTCGGACTAACTCCGGGGGAATATCGTGAATTATCAAAGCATGAAGTGAAGCAATTACGAGTGTTAGCGGAGACAGGAAAAATCGGATAAATGAGTAATTACTAAGAGAAAGTGAAATACTTCTATGTGCAATAGTAATGTATTCACTTTCTTATTAGTGAAATCGTTCATAAATCATTCATAATTATTAACTAAGCGTTTGTGTTTCCATTTGCTATAATAGGTGAGAATAGCTCACCTAAATTAGTTGCATCTAGATGAAATCGTTTCCATGATTTGCTAGGTGGTGTTTGACGCACAAGTGAATGACAAATATAAAATTTGACAAACATGTAAATGTCGTAAATTGGACGATACAACCTATACATATGAATATTTGTATGAAAAGCTTAGCGTCAGCAGGAGTTACTCTAAGCCGTAAATTGATAGGGGGTTTATTAACTTGGAGAAAAAGAAAAAACGTCGCGTCATTCGTACCATTATTTTGGCAGTCTTAGTTTTAGCAATTGGTTACACGGTATACGGAACAGCGACAAAGGATAAAGTAGAGTTAATAGCAGTGGGCTCTCAAGCACCAGACTTCACGTTAGTAGATTTAAACGGTGAGAAACATACGCTGTCTGATTATAAAGGGCAGGGAGTATTTTTGAACTTCTGGGGAACTTTTTGTCCTCCGTGTGAGAAGGAAATGCCTGCAATGGACCGTCAGTATAAAGTCTATAAAGATCAGGGTGTACAAACATTGGCGGTCAATATTGCACAAACAGATTTTGAAGTACAGAATTTTGTCGATAGACACGAATTAACGTTCCCAGTAGTTATTGACAAAACGAAAAGTGTTAGTACTACCTACAATGTAGGTAATTTACCTGCAACTCTCCTTATTGATCCAGATGGTAAAGTAGTCAAAATTATTACTGGTGAAATAACGGAGGAAAATATTGCTTCGTACATGGAATTAGTGAAGCCGAAATAAGGAGTAAATGACTATGGAAAACATCATTTGTGCTTGTGGACATAGTAACCCATATGGCACGAAGCTTTGTGAGAAATGTGGTCGTCCTTTAACTGAGGAAGGTAAACAAACAAAAGTTGTTGATATGCGCTACGATGGAACGGCGATTCGTTCAAAAACGTATAATAAAACAGTCATCGATAAAATTTGGAATTTCTTCTCGAATGTAAAAGTGGGTATTGCCCTCATTATTATCACGTTGGTTTCAGCGTCAATCGGAACAATATTACCGCAAGCGATATATGTTAATGCACCGGAATCTAACAAAGCAGAGTATTATGAGAAAGTGTATGGTTTCGCCGGCAAAATCTATAATAATTTAGGTCTTTCTCATTTGTACAATACTTGGTGGTTCCAAATTTTAGTGGGGATGCTTGCGATATCTATTATTGTTGCGAGTTTAGACCGTGGTTTACCATTGCATAAGTCTTTAAAAAATCAGCGCGTTAAACGTCATGAAAGTTTTATGAAGCGTCAACGTATAGTTGGGGAAGGACAAGTGTCAAACCCTGATGAAACCCTAGATAAAGTTGAGCAAAAAATGACTGAATTAAAATATCATGTTCGTCGTGATGGAAGTGCATTGCTAGCAGAGCGCGGTCGTTTTGCTCGATATGGCCCATACATAAATCATGTCGGTCTCATTATCTTTTTAGCAGGTGTTATGTTGCGCTTATTACCTGGTTTTTATGTGGATGAGACGATTTGGATCCGCGAAGGTGAAACACGAGCTATACCTGGTATGGACGGCTACTTTATTAAAAATAATAAATTTATTTTGGAAACCCATGGCGATAAGCCTCAGGATGAGCAATCTAACCAAGGTGTAAATGCTATGGCGAAAAACTATCAAACAGACATTACATTATACAAACAACCTGAAGGAGCTCTTCCTGGAGATATAGACAATCTTGAAAAATTGAGAGATTACTCTATTCGAGTCAATCATCCGTTAAAAGAAAACGGTTTTGCGCTGTATCAAATGAATTATCGTCTTAACGAATTGAGACAGATGAATTTTTATTTAGTGAATAAAGCAACAGAAGAAAATTCACTAGGTCAAATTGAAATTGATTTAACGAATCCTAAAAAAGAATATGATTTAGGAAATGGTTCTTCAGTACAGATTCTTGTTTATACACCAGATTTTGATGGTTTTAAAAACGGTGAACCACAGACAAAATCATCAATACCAAATAATCCAGCATTTTTATTTAGAATGACAACACCAGAAACTCCAAAAGGTGAAGTAAGCTTTGTAGAAATCAGGAAGCCACCACTTGAACCACTTGGTGAAAACAAATATAGAATGAAATTCGCTGGAGCAGAGATGCGTAATTCATCAAACTTTACAATTCGTAAGGATAGTACGATACCAATTTTATTTGTCGGCGGTATTATTTTCATGATTGGTGTAGTAATTGGCTCGTATTGGAATCACCGACGTTTATGGTTACAGGTGGAGCCGGATGGTAGAGTGTTGATGGCTGCCCATGTGAATAAAAATATGTTCAGTATGAAAAAGGATTTAGATAAAGTCACTACATTTGCTGGTCTACCACCATATGAAGATCAGTTAGAAAAGTCAGAAGATGTCAAGAAATCCGAAAAGGAAAAGGAAGGTGACGACACCTTATGAGTTTGATTGACATAAGTGGAAACTTATTATTTGTAGCATTCATAGCCTACCTAGTTGCAACTTTATTGTTTGGTGGTTCGATAAAACAATCGAATGCAACAGGCAAAAATACCGAAAAATGGGGTAAGGTAGCAATTGTTGTAACGATTATAGGCCTACTTTCACAGCTTGGTTATTTTATCACTCGTTGGATTTATTCAGGGCATGCACCTGTTAGTAATATGTTTGAATTTACGACTGCATTCGGAATGTTCATTGTTGGGGCATTCATATTGATTTATTTTATTTATCGTTTGCCAGCTCTAGGCTTAGTAGCATTGCCTGTGGCAATATTAATAATTGCCTATGCGTCGATGTTCCCGAAAGAGGTTAGTCCTTTAGTGCCGTCTTTACAAAGTTACTGGTTAACAATTCATGTTATTACAGCTGCTTTAGGCCAATCAATTTTAGCAATTAGTGCAGTAGCAGGACTAATTTATTTATTAAAAGTAGTTGATTTAAAGAAACCTTCTAAACAACGTTTCTGGTTAGAAGCGGTAATGTTCTTCCTTGTGGTAGTCGTTGGTTTCGTTGTCGCTACATCCGTTTTTAATTTGATGGATTACGATTCAACATATTCTTATGTGGATAAAGAAGGTAATGAACGTCAAATTACATACCAAATGCCGCCAATATTTGGTATGAATGAATATAAGGCAGTGGAAGAACATGGCATGTCTCCATTAGTAGAAATGCCTGGTCTCATTAATGCGAAGAAATTAACAACAGTTGTTTGGTCATTATTAGTAGGATCTATTTTATACTTATTAATTCGATTAATTGCACGACGTCGAATTAGTGCGATTTTCCAACCTTTTGTCAAACGAGTAAATTTACAATTAGTTGATGAAATTGGTTATCGCTCAGTAATAATTGGCTTCCCGGTATTTACGTTAGGGGCTTTAATCTTTGCAATGATTTGGGCACAACTTGCGTGGAGTCGTTTCTGGGGATGGGATCCGAAGGAAGTGTGGGCACTTATTACATGGTTATTCTATGCAGCATTCCTACACCTACGTTTATCAAAAGGCTGGGAAGGTGAAAAATCTGCATGGTTAGCATTAATTGGTTTTGGAATTATCTTATTCAACTTAATTGCTGTTAACTTGATTCTTGCAGGTTTACATTCATACGCTTCAGCTTAAACTGAATAACTTCTTTCAACAAATGTCTTTTGTAGCGAAAGCAATGCGTCAGCTACAGAAGTCTCTCGCCTTTATAGGTGGTGAGCTGAATGGGAATTTAAGTTACTTTTCAGTGGATGTCCAAACACCTGCTGAAAGAAGTTAAAGCCTCCGGCGATGTCACGGAATCGGAAAGGAGTTCTTTATGCAAGCATAAAGCCGATTCCGGACTCAATTATGCCGAGGCATAATTGATTTTGAGCACATATGAGATTTTTACGTCGCTAGTATTAGAAAGAAGAGCCTTCTTGCTGTGGCAAGAAGGCTTTCTTTCCTTTTCAATATGTGCTGTACCATGTACAATAGAAGGTAGAGAAAGATTAGAAGAGAGGGATCGTGAAAGTGTCAGAAAATATTTCAGTATTAGTAGTAGATGACGAGGATCGTATTCGACGCTTACTAAAAATGTATTTAGAGCGAGAAGGATACCTTGTTGACGAGGCAGAAAATGGTGAACAAGCGATCGAAAAATCTTTGGAAAAAGAGTATCACTGTATTTTATTAGATATTATGATGCCTGAAAAAGACGGGCTTGAAGTTTGTGCGGAAATCCGCGAACGAGCAGCAACACCAATTATTTTATTAACTGCAAAAGGCGAGGAAGCGAATCGTGTACAAGGATTTGAGCTTGGAGCAGATGATTATATTGTAAAACCATTTAGTCCTCGTGAGGTTGTGTTACGTGTGAAGGCTATATTACGTCGTTCACAAGCATTCTCACCTTCGACAAATGCTTCTTCTTCAAAAGATTTAGTTGTGTTCCAACATTTAATGATCGATCACGATGCGCACCGTGTAACAGCAGAGGGTATTGAAGTAAATTTAACGCCTAAAGAGTATGAATTACTTTATTTCCTAGCTAAATCACCAGACAAAGTATTTGACCGTGAACAATTACTAAAAGAAGTTTGGCATTATGATTTCTTTGGTGACTTGCGTACAGTTGACACACATGTAAAACGTTTACGTGAAAAGCTCAACCGAGTATCTGAAAACGCTGCAAAAATGATTGTTACTGTATGGGGCGTTGGTTACAAATTTGAGGTTGTCAATGAATAGAATATGGAATAGTGTTGTCGGGAAGCTATGGGTAACCATATTGCTTCTCGTTTCATTTGTATTGTTTGTTTTCACGGTTTTAATGCTGGAGTTTCTTCAAAATTACCATATGCAACAAGCAGAAAGCTCCTTGCGTCAAACTGCAGCAACAGTTGCAAGTATAATAGATGATAATGAAACAGCAGAGTCGACTTCGGAATTATTAAAAGATATTTTACCTGAAAGTACAAATGCACTTATTGCTATTAACCATGACAGAGTTTCTTTCGCTATGCAGGAAGGTGTCAATAAAAAAGAAATCCAGGATATGATTTTAGCCAATAAATCGTTCCAAGAAGTTTTTCAATCAGATAAACCAATTATTAAGGAAATGATGATGCCATCTTCCACAGACGAAGAAAAATTGGAATCGTATGTTGTGCTTGGTTTCCCACTAAATGTGGAAAATACTGTGCACGGGGCTGTCTTTATTTATCAAAGTCCGGATGCGCTGCATAAAACATCGAAAGAGACGACGAAAGTTGTCTTTTTATCTGCATTCATTGCCTTTGTGCTGACGACATTTTTTGCGTTTTTCCTTTCATCACGTATTACGTCACCATTACGTAAAATGCGTGAGTTAGCGTTTGAAATTTCTAAAGGGAATTTTGAAGCGAAGATGCCGACTACTCAAAATGATGAAATTGGCCAGCTTGCAGTTGCCTTTAATCAAATGGGCCGTCAATTGAAACACAATCTAGAAGTGATCAATCAAGAAAATGAACAGCTTTCAAATATTTTAACATCGATGACAGACGCAGTTATTACGTTTAATCGTGATCGTACAATATTATTAAGTAATCCTCCAGCGGACCGTTTAATGCAAAAGTGGTTTGTTAATAAGGGTTCACAAAGTGCAAAACCGATTCCGCCAGAGCTGTATCATATGCTCGATCATGTACTGATGTTTGAGGATAAGCTTGAAGAAGAAATTGAGATGGATGGAAGTTACTATACGTTTACGATTAGCCCTCTTTATAGTGAGGAATCGATACGTGGAGCGGTTGCGGTTATTCGTGATATGACTGAGCAGCATCGCTTAGAAAAACTGCGTTCAGACTTTATTGCTAATGTGTCTCATGAGCTACGGACGCCGATTTCGATGCTTCAAGGCTATTCAGAGGCTCTAATGGATGATGATTTTATACAGGATCAAGAAGAACGCAATGAGATTACAAAAATTATTTATGATGAATCGAAGCGTATGGGTCGTCTTGTAACAGATTTATTAGACCTTGCGCGTATGGAATCAGGGCATATGACGCTTTACAAGGATGAGCTCCCAATTAATTCAACATTTGAACGTATTACTCAAAAATTTGCACAGGTGGCAAAAGAGAAACATGTTCGTCTAATATTTGACAGTGAATTTAAAGACGAAGCTACGATTAGTATAGATGAGGATCGAATTGAACAAGTATTAACGAATTTAGTAGATAATGCTCTCCGTCATACTGATGAAGGATCAGTAACAGTGAAGGTTGAGCAGGAGCCAACCTTTGCCAAGATATCTGTCCAGGATACAGGGCATGGTATTCCCCAAGAGGACTTACCATATGTCTTTGAACGTTTCTATAAAGCAGATAAGGCACGTACGCGTTCTAAAGGCGGAACTGGCCTAGGTTTAGCTATTGCTAGAAATATTGTCAAGGCACATTCAGGCAATATTATGGTAGATAGTGTGCTGAAAGAGGGGACTACTTTCACGTTTTATTTACCTTTTGATTAATATTATTAACTTCTTTCGGCAATGTGTCTTTTGTACCGAAAGCGTAGCGACAGGTACAGAAGTCTCCCACCTCTGTAGATGGTGAGATGAATGCGGGTTTCAGTTACTATTCGACGAGTGTCCAAACATCTACTGAAATAGAGGAACTCAGTCTAAGAACGCCACGTCCTGTGGCAACGACTGAGTGACCAACATCACGTTGGCCTAAAGCCTCCGGCGGATGTCGCGGAAATCGGGAAGGGGTGCTTAGGGGATGTTAGCCTAAAACCATCGCATCCATGCGATAACGGCTAACTGACCTGCATCGGTGCTGCTGACGCTACGTTAGCACTACGCTTTCGCGCAAAAACCATCTGCAGGCCTAAGCACAAAGCCGATTCCGGACGCAATTATGCCAAGGCATAATTGATAGAGTGGTATAAATTGGATGTAACTTCTGTAAACATTTAGACGACAAATATAAATAGAACGGGGGTGGAGTGCTTTGAATGACTCCGTGTTCCATCGATTATACGATGCATATCATCAAGACGTGTTCCAGTTTCTTATTTATTTAGTAAAAAACCGTACACTTGCTGAGGATTTAGCGCATGAGGTTTATGTTCGCGTATTGCGCTCATATGATCAGTTTGCAGGAAAGAGCACCGAAAAGACTTGGCTTTTTGCTATTGCTAAAAATGTCGCTATTGATCATTTTAGAAAGCAAGCTGTACGCCAAAAACATTCACTTGAATTTTTTGATTGGGAAACGGAACAGCTACATTCAACCACACCATCACCGGAAGAAGTGCTGCAGGCCAGTGATGAATTTATGCAGGTGCAATCAGCACTTGAACACTGTACAGGTGACCAAAAAATGGTTATTATTATGCGCTACTTTCAAGATTTATCGATTGCAGAAACAGCGCAAATACTAGATTGGACAGAAGCGAAGGTAAAAACCACTCAGCATCGTGCCATTAAATTTTTAAGGCAACAGCTACAACAGGTTAGAGAACAGGAGGCGAAACGGCAATGACACATAACCAATTTGATGATGACCAACTGGAAAATGTATTGAATAATGCCCCTAAGCTTTCTGACCGCCGTTCGAAAGAAGAAATATTAAATCGATTATTGGCAGATGCTCGCTTGCAGGATAATGTCCATCTTCAAGAAGCTATACAACAACCAATAGATGATGAAATAACATCGCAAGAGCAACAACACAGTATTTATACGCAACAAGAAAGTTCCGAGACAGCGACAACAAAAAAGAAAGTTCGTAAATGGCCGATCTTTATGAGTGTTGCAGCTATTTTTGCCTTAACAGTACTTACAGGTTCCATGTTCATAAATAATAATAATACAAAAATGGACCAGGCTAATGCTCCTGAACCCTCTCAATATTCAACATCGCAGGATAGTCGTGCGGCGAAAAGCTCTGTCAACCATGATAAGATTATGGAATCCAACATAGTAGCAGAACATTCACGGATCATGTCTCTACGATCATCTGTTTATGAGGAAGATTTAACAGATGCAGTAGTGTTCCATATTGGTTTGGCAAATCGTGATAAGAAAAGTGTACCGATGACGTATATCATTCCAAATGAACGAGTTGCTACTGATTTTGCGAATAAAAAGCCTACAACATTACAAATGTATGAAAAGTATGCGCCACAAATTGATGAGAAACCAAATGGTCTTACTAACTATCATCCATATAAAGGAGAATTGAAGGAGAAGGGCGATAAACTAGTTCATGTATTGCCGGAGAAAAATGTTTATGATGTTGCTTCAGCAAATACTAATGAATATTTAGATACTTTACAGGATACATTCTCAGATTCAGAGTATAAAGATGTTGAGTTTGAAAATCCTGATGGTACAGCCTACGAGTTTTCTAAGGAAGAAGAGCCAAGTAAGCACATGTCATTAACAAGCTCAAATCATTTTAATTATTATTTATATAAAGATGAAAGTGGAGCTGAATATTTATCACCCGATTCTCGCAAAACTTTTTCCACTGTAACAGAGGCACTTACCGCTATGCGAAATAAAAATGATGATGTATACGTTTCAGTTGTACCGGAAAATGTAACATACACAGTGAAAGAGGTAGCAGAAGGCGTTATAGTAACATTTGATGAGCCGCTTGATTTAACGACAATGGACGCGGTCCGTGCTACTCAATTAATTGAAGCTATGATGTTAACTGCAGCAAGCTTTGATCAACAAATACGTATAGATAATGTTGTACAAGAG
Organism: Lysinibacillus sp. 10T31; assembly: GCF_056394365.1. Lineage (NCBI taxonomy): Bacteria > Bacillati > Bacillota > Bacilli > Caryophanales > Bacillaceae > Lysinibacillus > Lysinibacillus sp. 10T31. Next base: position 22,602 of record NZ_JBFTHS010000040.1, on the reverse strand, counting down.
AACTGGGAGGGATTTGATTTAAAAAATTTCTTGCCCAAGCCTGTAGGAGCTAATAAACGATTTATGCCATAAATAGCATAACAACAAATAGACGAACAGAAAGTAAATAAATTTTTTGGAGCATTCTCGCCGCTATATGTGCGTGAATGCTTTTGTCATTTTATGACTCCAATAGCAAAAAAGCTACGTTAGCGATAAATTGCCAATTGGTGAAGACTAATAATCAATAAGCATGCAGAAAATCCCTACATTTTATAAGGCGCTATTAGCCGAGTATTTATAAAGCATACAAGTTTGATCGGAATTTTTTGAGCAAAGCTATTTACTTTTCTCTAATAATTCATTATAGTAAGGCTATGAAACAAAAAAATATTGATTCATCTTCGGGGCAGGGTGAAAATCCCGACCGGCGGTAATAGAGTTGTAAATCGCTAATATTTCCTTTAAGACATATTAGCTCGCTTGATTTACTAAATGCTCTTCAGCCCGCGACCTGTGCAAATAATTTTTTTTGCATGGCTGACTTGGTGCAATTCCAAGGCCGACAGTTAAAGTCTGGATGGGAGAAGATGGAGGTACGATCGTCATTCATTGTTATGAATTTAGCTATGAACGAGCGTTTATTCGATGTGGCTTCACACAACGTATGCTCTAAAATAGTTAATTAATGGCGTTCTTTAATCATGCCTATTCTCCCTTATGCTCTTTTGCATAAGGGTTTTTTCATGATAATTATTGATTAGGTCGTAACCTTTCTTCTTGCGAGATTGAATCAGCAAAGAGGAGAGAGTTTTCTATGAAGAAAAATGTTAAACTTCAATCGTATATTACGATTGGCATGCTGAGCAGTATTTCGTTTTTATTAATGCTTTTTAATTTCCCAATTCCACCATTTCCAGCATTTTTGGAAGTAGACTTCAGTGATATGCCAGCATTACTAGCAGCGATCACAATGGGACCTGTAGCTGGTATTTTAGTAGAATTCTTTAAGAATGTGTTGGACTGGGTTTTCTCAGGCACGCCAACAGGAGTACCGGTAGGACATATCGCGAACTTTGCAACAGGTATTTTATTTATTCTACCAGTGAGCTTTGTTTTTAATCGCTCCAAAACAGTTAAAGGCCTTATCGGAGGTTTAGCTGCTGGAACAATCATAATGGCAGTTGGAATGAGCATTCTTAACTATGCAGTATTTTTACCTATGTACACTTACTTTTTAGGTATGGAGCCTGTTGTAGGTGATTCACTATATAAAATGATCGTAGCTGGTATTTTGCCATTTAACATTGTGAAAGGTATTTTAATTACTATCATCATGGCATTACTATTCACAACAATGCGTAAATGGATTAATCATCAGCGTTCTATGTATTTAACAAAATAATTAGGATGAGACCTCGAGCTGTTAAGCGCTCGAGGTTTTTTACTTCTTTCAGCATTAGTCTTTTGTAACGAAAGTGAAACGGCAGTTACAATTATTTTGGTATAGAAAACGAAGCGTCAGCTACAGAAGTCTTTCACCTCTATAGATGGTGAGATAAACGCGGTTTTAAGTCATTTCGGCGGGTGTTCAAACATCTGTACCTGTCGCTACGCTTTCGGTACAAAAGACATCCGCTGAATTAGAGGAACTCAGTCTAAGAGAGAAGTGTTGGATATTATTGCCCGAAAGTAACATCTAGTAAAGCATAATATTTTCATGTAGAATAAGGAAGAGTTTAGGCAGTTAGAGGAGTTTGAAGAGATGAGCGAAAAAAAGAGTCAGTGGTCTAGTAAACTAGGCTTTATTTTAGCATCGGCAGGAGCTGCAATCGGACTAGGGGCAATTTGGAAGCTTCCTTATGTTACTGGACAAAGTGGTGGGGGAGCGTTTTTCCTTATTTTTGTTCTATTTACATTGCTGATTGGTTTACCGATGTTATTATCGGAATATATTTTAGGTCGTGGTACACAGTCTGAAGCTGTGACTGCATATAAAAAAATTGCACCAACGAAAACAGGATGGGCCTGGGTTGGTCGTTTAGGTGTGCTTGGCTGTTTTTTATTATTAACTTTTTACAGTGTTGTAGGAGGTTGGATTTTTATATATAGTGGCCTTGGTGTAACTGGGGCAGTTATTGATCCTGCTAATGATCCTAGTGAACTATTTGGAAAGATTGTAGGAACACCTTGGATTACATTACTCGGTTTAGGATTGTTTACACTAGTAAATGTTCTAGTCATTTCACTTGGAGTACAAAATGGCATAGAGAAAGCCAGTAAGTGGATGATGCCTTTATTATTCATTATGTTTATTGTGCTTGTTGTACGGGCTTTAACATTAGATGGGGCAATGGAGGGGGTTAAGTTCTTCTTGTGGCCTGACTTTTCCAATATAACTGGAAAAGCTATATTAGAAGCGTTAGGGCAGTCCTTCTTTGGTTTAGCAGTAGGATTTTCTTGTCTTGTGACGTACAGTTCCTATTTAAAGAAAGATGTGAGCTTACCTAATTCTGCAGGCTCCGTTGTTCTTCTCACTGTGCTTGTATCGTTTTTAGCAGGATTAGCAATTTTCCCTGTTGTATTTGCCTTTGATTTAGAACCAGCATCTGGACCTGGCTTACTATTTATGGTTCTGCCAACAGCATTTAGTCAAATGCCATTTGGTGAAATATTCTTAGCGATGTTTTTATTATTATTTTTATTCGCAACACTAACTTCTTCCTTCAGTCTATATGAGATTATCGTAGCGGCATTTATGGAGAAGGGGCGTATGTCTCGTTCTGCTTTGACGATGCTACTAGGTGTAGTAGTTTTTATTGCGGCGATTCCTGCAGCGCTTTCATCAAGTACATTAGCGGACGTATCAATCTTTGGAAAAACAATTTTTGATGCAACTGACTTTTTAGTTTCTAATTTAATGCTGCCGTTGGGTAACTTATTGATTGCTATCTTTATTGCGTATGTAGTTGATAAAGAATTTGTGAAGAAGGAATTATTAATAGGAAGTCAAATGGGACAGGGGTTCTATTCGACGTATCGACTACTGATGTTAATAGTAGTACCCTTTGTGATTATCGTTGTGTTTGTCAATATGCTTTTACAATATTAAAGAGAGTAGGTTGCGTTCCGTTTAATAGGAATGCAACCTACTTTTATGTTTGGGGGGCAACAATAGGGTTAGTATTCACTAAGCGATAGTTCACCTAGCCAGCCTTCTCTAATGATCTGTCTTGCTTGTTCTTCGCTTTTAGTAATAGGGAATACTTTATCGACTTGTGAAATAGCAAACAAATTGCGAATGAAATCATCGGCAACAATAATGGCGATTTTCTTTTCTTTTACAGATACTTTCTTTGCGAAATTGACAATCATGCCAAAGCCGGTACTATCGATGTTTGTAACCTTTTGCATATCGATAATATATCCATGCTTTGTTTCCAAGCTTAACGATTGAAGCTCGATTTTTATCTCTTCAATCAACCCATATTCTAAATCACCAGTAAACGCAATCAAAATATAATCAGCCTTTGTGTCAATATCCATCGCAATTTTCTTCTGATTCATACTATAGAGCCTCCATTTTCTTTTCGTGTTAGAAAATTCTAATTCTTTAGAAATTAAAATTTGAATTTATTGACTTCATTTTGTAATTTATCAGCAATCGATGCTAATTCATCTGAACTTTGTGTAATTTCTGCAACGGTTGCATATTGTTCCTCTGATGTTGCGGCAATTTCCTCTGTTGCTGCAGCGGAGTCTTCAATGATGCGGGAAATATCTTGAATGGCTTTTTGAACCCCTAAGGAGTTGTTGTTGACATGCGTAAATGCAGCCTTCATTTGCTCAACGCCTTTTTCTGTTTCTTCGACCTTTTCAACTATTTCCTTTAATGCAGTTCCTCCTTTATTGATAATTGTTACTTGCTCCTCTACTGCTAGCAAATTACTTTCCATCGTGCGTACTGTCACAGAGGTTTCAGCCTGAATATCTTTAATGAGATTTGTAATTCGTCCTGATGCTAAACTTGATTGTTCGGCTAACTGGCGTACCTCTGATGCAACAACGGCAAATCCTTTTCCTTGCTCGCCTGCCCGTGCTGCTTCGATGGCTGCATTGAGGGCAAGTAGATTTGTTTGCTCTGCGATACCCGTAATAATAGTAATAATGCCGCCAATTTCTTCAGAGCGTTTACCTAGTTTTTGGATAGAATCTGTCGCGTAAGACACTGTTTGTGTGACATCGCTTAAATGTTTTATAGCTTCATTGATCGCCTCTTCACCTTGACGTGCAAAATGGGTTGATTCTATAGCGCTATTTAACGTATTCTCGGCCTTTTGTAAACTGCTCGATACTTCTTCAATTGTTTTTTGCATCATCGACACTATTTGTTCGGCTTGATCAGATTGAGTCGTAGTACCAACTGCAATTTCATTCATCGTAAGTGCAATTTGGTTAGAAGCCTCACTTGTTTGATGTGATGATTCTGCTAATGAATGCGATGAGTTAGCTATTTGATTGGCGCTACCAGCTACGATTGTCATCGTTTCCGTTAAACGATTCTTCATATCACTAAAGGCATTTGCTAAAACAGCAATCTCATCTTTACCTTTAGGGTTTAATAACTTTACATTTAAATTTAAATCTGCTAAATCTTTGGCATTTGTACTTAAAATATTAATGGGTGTGATGATTTGTCGCTGTAAAAACCAACTAATCCCAACAATCATTAAAATGGCAATTCCTAAGGAGATCGCTACATTTTCAAGTGCAGACTTTGTAGCAATACTTATATATGGAGCGGTAGGTACAGCTGTTGCCCATACGCCAATAACATCTCCTTGGCTATTTAAAATTGGATCATAGGCTCCTTGATGCATACTACCCAAGACATTTGCTGATCCGATAAAACGTTTTTTTTCTTCTAACACAACTTTCGCAACTTCATCAGAAACCTTTGTATTTAATGCGCGTTCTCCATTTTCGACTATATTTGTACTAATGCGAGTATCGTTTTGAAAGATTGAGACGACATTCCCGTTGGTAAGCTCTCCAACTTTATCAGCTACCTCGAAATTGTCTGCCATTTTGACATCGCCTTTATACAATTGATTGTTTTTGATGGACCATTCTCCGGGGAATTTAGCATCTAAATATTCATAGCCTAATTGAATATCTGATAAAAGCTTTGTATTTGCACTTTCTAAAAGATTTTTTTTGGCAACATAAAAATTTATTCCTGCTAAAAGTGTAGTAAGTAGCAAAATACACCCGAATATTAACAGGCTCATTTTTTTTCGGATTGACAGCTTCATGAAAACTCCTCCAATTATACGTTTACTTTATACATGAATCTTTTTTGAAATACCAACTAAAAATTTCGTTTCAGAAATATTTTCAAACCAAATATGGTCGACCATATTTTTAATAAAAAATAAACCTCGCCCGCGATCTGAATAATCGGGTTCGTTCAAATCAAATTGTAGAACCTTATCCCAATCATTTTCTGCAATACCTTTCGCTTCATCGGTAACGGTTATTTTTATTTCTTCATTAGAGCAGGATACGTGTACTTGAATTGCTTTTTTGGAGTATGGCTCTATCTTTTCACTAGCTGCCACAGCATTTATAACTAATTCATGTACGACAAATCGTAATTCTCTTTTAAAAGGTAGATTATATACATTAGTATAATTCTCCATAATTTGATCTACATAAGCTATAGCTTGTGTATCAGGATTTACATTGAGTGTGAATTCCATCATCAATCACCGACCCTGTAATGTAATTGTTATTGAAACTACTGTTATATCATCGCTGTAATCATTGTCGAATAAATCATATTTTTGAGAAAATTTTTGTAAGGCGTAGCCATTATCTTGTGAAGCATAAGAATGGAAAAAGTCCATATCAACTACGCGTTGCTCATTGATTGTCAATAAGCCATCTGTATAAAGTATTATGCGATGCCATCCGGATAAAGGTATCGTTTTTTTATTAATATGAATAGTTGGGAATAGCCCTAAGATAGGTGTATTTGCTGGGAGGAACACCGTCTCTCCGTATTTTCCAAATAAGAAACCAGATGGATGAGCCGCATTAACATAGTGTACAGTTCCGTTTTTCGTATCAATGAGTATGTAGATAGCTGTCATTAAAAAACGGTCCATATCTTCATCAGAAAATAACTCGTAAATTTGTCGGTTAAGTTCTCGGATTACTAAAACTGGATCAATTAATTTCGTGATTATTCCCTTTAACAAAGATCTAATGGACATTGTAACGAGTGATGCGGCAATGCCATGTCCCATTGCGTCGTAAAGAAGAATGGCAGTTAAATGTTCATTAATCTTAAACCAGCAGTACATGTCACCTCCTAATGTGTTGGATGTAACATAAAGCCCATCAATCTGAATATGCTCAAGATTCAATGAGGGAGATAGTGCATTTTTTTGAAATTTCTTCGCGACAATTAAATCTTTTTGAATAATGCTTTCTTGCTGCTTTCGTAGCTTGGTTTCCTTTTGATATGTAAGGGCCACCTGAATCCGAGTTTTAAACTGGGTGAAATCAAATGGTTTTAAAATGAAATCGAAAATCCCAGCTTCAAAAACCCTATCAATTGTAATGCTTTTTTCATAAGTAGTAGAAAGAAGGATAGGGGCATCAAGCCAGCTCTTTAGTTTCTCAATTTGTTGACAGATGTTCTCGCAATTTTTAAGCGTCATTTTTGCATCGAGAATAATTAATTCCAGCTCTTCTTTCAAAGAATCTGATAAATAATTCATTGCTGCGTCAGTTGTTGTAAAGCAATGAATATTTTTGATGCCGATACGATGAGAATATTTTTGCAGACGCAACACATCATTACTTACGCTGCCAATAATTAGTACTGACATGCTTCTTACATTCACCGCCTTATGTATCTTTCAGAAGATATATTGCCTCGGACGCAATTGCGCCAAGGTAAAATGGATATGATAATTTCCGACTATAATATATACGCCATATTTACTTATATGATGAATAATATAGAAATTCTAATTTGCTATAAATTTACCAATAAATATGACATTATACAAGACTAATGTGATATAAAATATGGAAAAAAAGTTCTTGCATCTAGCAATAAAGTCAAAATTTTTTTAGTTAAACTACAGTATGATGAGTCTAAAGACCTTATGTGATAAAAGGGATGGGAGAGTGACTCTATCCATCTGTAAAAAAGATTAATATATTCGATAAAATGCATGTAATAAAACCTTACATAGATATTGTGTTTTACACCCTTTTAATGTATTTTAAAAACAGTTACAAAAGAATTGTGTTAATAAAAATTACATTGGAGTGGTGAAAAATGAAACGTTATACAAAAAAAGATATTAAACGTCGTGTTGAGGAAGAAAATGTTAAATTTATTCGCCTACAATTTACTGATATATTAGGAACAATAAAAAACGTTGAAGTACCAGTTAGCCAATTAGAAAAAGCATTGGACAATAAAATTATGTTCGATGGTTCCTCAATTGAAGGTTTTGTACGCATTGAGGAATCAGATATGTACTTGAGCCCTGACCGTGATACTTTCGTAATTTTTCCTTGGACTGCTGAAAAAGGCAAAGTGGCTCGTTTTATCTGTGATATTGTTAGACCAGATGGTACACCATTTGAAGGTGACCCACGCTCCAATCTGAAGAGGGTGTTAAAGGAGATGGAGGAGTTAGGTTTTAGCTCATTTAATTTAGGACCAGAGCCAGAATTTTTCTTATTTAAGCTAGATGAAAAAGGGCATCCAACACTTGAGTTAAATGATAGTGGTGGGTACTTCGACTTAGCCCCAACTGACTTAGGGGAGAACTGTCGACGTGATATCGTATTAGAGTTAGAAGAAATGGGCTTTGAGATTGAGGCATCACATCATGAGGTTGCACCAGGTCAACATGAAATCGACTTTAAGTATGCAAGTGCGATCGAAGCATGTGATAATATTCAAACGTTTAAGCTTGTTGTAAAAACGATAGCAGCACAGCATGGACTGCACGCAACCTTTATGCCAAAGCCACTATATGGTGTTAATGGGTCTGGAATGCATTTTAACTTATCATTATTTGAAGGGGATAATAATGCGTTTTATGATGATCGTGCAGAATTGCAATTAAGCCAAACAGCACGTAGCTTTATGGCCGGGATACTAAAACATGTACACGGCTTTACAGCTATAACAAATCCACTTGTTAATTCCTATAAACGATTAGTGCCAGGCTATGAGGCTCCTTGCTATGTAGCATGGTCTGCACAAAACCGATCACCACTTATTCGAATTCCAGCTTCAAGGGGACTATCAACACGAATTGAGTTGCGTTCTGTCGATCCAGCAGCAAATCCATATTTAGCGATGGCTGTTATTTTAGCATCTGGGCTCGATGGCATTCGCAAAGATCTCACACCACCGGATGCTGTAGATCGCAATATTTATAAAATGTCACGAGCAGAACGTGAATTGAACAGTATCGACAGCCTCCCATCGTCATTGGAATACGCACTCCTTGAACTAGAAATGGATCATATCGTACGTGAAGCGCTTGGAGATCATATCTTTGAAAAATTCACTGCTGCTAAAGAAATAGAATGGAATAAATACCGCACACGTGTCCATAACTGGGAGCGGGAAGAATATTTAAAAATGTATTGAAGGGGAGTGTTGGGGCATTAGTGCTCCGACACTTTTTTGACCCAAAATGTGGGGGAATTGAGTGTCAAAAAGAAGGCTATCCCAATTTTTCATTGATAGGGATAGCCATTTTTTAGTTAGTTAGCTTACTTTGAATTATTAATTTGCCTTTTTCATTTAGTTCATAGTCATGGATATAAACACCATTTTCAGCTGAAAATCTAAAAAAATTCGGTATTTCTAACCAACCATCCTCAACTAATAGATGATCCTTTATCTTAAATTTTTTATAGTACTCATTATCATTGAAAAATAAATATATTTGATTATTAAAATCAATGTTAAGATCACTTACACTATCAATATCCGAAACAACTTCTTGCGTATGATTTGTCGAAGCGTCATAAAAAATTAGCTTACCATCACCAGTTGAAGGTTCAGATGGGGCGTCAAATGTTAGATAAACCCATTGTTGATCATTTAGAAGCCTTGCCCAACCAATAAATTCATATGAACTCTTAAATTCTTTTATTTCTTTACTTTTCACATCATACAAATAGAGGTATCCAAAATGATCTTTTTCATCAGTAAATAATATTTTTCCATCCTTTGCAGACAAAGACATATTCCTGAATGTAAAGCTATTTGAATTAATTATACTTATAGTTTCGTCTGTTTTGAGATTCTTAAGCATAACTTCCGCTTTTTCACTTTTTCTGTCCATTTTAATCCAAGCTGCGTAGTCTTCAATTAGTATGGGGAAATCATTAATAACATTTTCTTCATTTTCTTTTGTTAATGGTTGAATTTCTTGCGTCTTTAAATTCATAAAATATGGATTCAGATACCATCCATTTTCATCGGTATCTACCCACAATAACCAATTATCATTTAATTCTACCCCTTGAACTGACGGTAATTTGAATTTACTAGTAAAAATGGTTGTGCATTTTTGAGTCTTGCGATTATATTGAACAATTTTATTATTGAGAGAAGTACTTTCTTGATCTACACTCATATAAATATAGTCAGCATTCCCTCTATATGAGTGAATATCAGTAAAAGGTACGTCTACGGTTTTATTGAAATCTTTATCGATTATTTGATAATAATTTGAACTTTGCGGTTTAATCAAAGATCTATTTGCCAGTACACCATTATAAACGGCTTTAAAAACAATGAATAGGAATATAGCTGTGCATGATAGTATTATTACTCTCTCTATTATTTTCAAATGAATCTCTCCATTTTTGCTATGGTATTTTTTAAAAAAGCTCATCTTCAAGAGTTGTCAAAGCCTGCACTCCAATCAAATACCAAGTATACGTTTTAGCAAAAGTTATTCTCAATTCTGTTTGGTATCCTTAGTATATATTACCAAATATTTTGCAGAATTACCCTATGATTTTTATGTACTACTTTTTCTCTTCCTACTCCTACTACCGAAAACATTTTGTTGTGACAAATAATTCCTTTTATTCTATGATTAGAAGAAAAGGGGGAAAATGTATGACGCAAGCGACTCAAGTAGTAACGATCCAAAATAATGACATTGTACAATTTGAACATGATATTAACAACGCTCTATTAGATTTAAGCGAGTGTTTAATAGTTGATATTAAATACAATACTTTATATATAGGGGAACATACAGTTATACATTCAGCTTTAATTATTTATAAATAATTGATCCAAAGGGGGAAATAACTTGTCAAAAATATATTGGGTATCAATTGCTAAAAGAACAGATGATGAATCTGGAGCGGAGAAAAATGTCATTGAAAAAATATTTGCGAAGAAATCTGAACTAAAGGATTTTTTAGAACAAGAAGGCTATTGTAAGGCTGCGAAAAATCAATATATTAAAATTGATGATGAATTGATATATGAAGCGGCTGTTGAAAAAGTAAAAATGAAATAATCATAATATAAGAGTTTACCCGCGGGTGAAAGGAAAATACCCGCGGTTGAGGTAATGCCAAGCATTAAGCTAAGTTTCTCATCATTTATTGCGATAGGTTTTATTGAAATAATGATAATAGAAATTGTCTATCTTCAGGGAAAGATAATGTTAAATCTAGTAAATCATCTTTTGATTTCCACGCAATGTCATAAATCAATTCATCGGGATCATGTATCAGCATTTGACCAGCTTTAATGATTGTTTCGAAATAGCGAACTTCTACTACATCATTATTTTTATGTAACACTTCTCTGACGATGTCTACTACAAATCCTGTTTCCTCATATACTTCGCGGATACAACATGTCTCAAAATTCTCGGTAGTTTCTTTTCCCCCTGATGGCACTGACCAAGTTTTTACTTCCTCTTCAGTCCCTTGCAAAACCATTAATAATTGTTTGTCTTCATTTAAACAAATTCCTGCAGCTCCTTGCCATTTAACCAATATCAAAACCTTCAATCTAATTTTTTATACTATTTTAACCTATATTATCCAAAAATAGGTATTACTTTTGTTGATTCTATGCATATAGGTTGATTGGAATGGAGACTGGTCGACTCCTTGGGGATCAACAATAGAGGAACGAAGGCTAAAACCATCACGTCCTGTGATAACGCCTTCGTGACCAGCATCGTGCTGGCCTGAGACCCTGGAGCGAGCAACGCGAGTGAAGCGGCTCATCGGACGCCCCCAGGAAGCTTTGTTCTGTGCGAAAGCGTAGTGCTAACGTAGCGGCAGCAACAAAGCGACCGGTCGGAACGGAAATCAACACCACGCTATGGTGAAAATAAAGCTTTCATTTTAACCAGTCCAAAGTTAGCATAAAAAGACAGGAATAACTAATTATGATGTTTTAAGCTATAAACAAGGAGTGAGAGCAATTGAGTTGGATTGAGTCGATTCAAAAAGCAATTAATTATATCGAGGAGCATTTACTAGATGACATCACAATGGAGCAAATTGCACGAGAGGTAAATTCTTCGGTCTTTCATTTTCAACGGACTTTCTCGATTTTAACGGATATGTCTATTGCTGATTATATAAGACGTCGAAGGCTAACATTAGCTGCACAGGAGTTAATAAATACAGAGCAAAAAGTAATCGAACTCGCCTACAAATATGGCTACGACTCTCCTGAAGCTTTCACAAAGGCATTTCGGAAGCAGCATAACCTAACGCCTAGTGAAGCAAGAAAGAAGCAAGGACAACTACAATCATACAATCGCCTGGTCATCCAGGTAAGCTTGAAGGGAGCAGAACCAATGAAGTATAAAATCGTAGAAAAAGAAAAGTTTCAAGTGGTAGGGGTAAAAAGAACATATAATTGTCAAAATGGTGAGAACTTACAAGGCATTCCTCAATTTTGGAATGAGATGAATTCGAAAAAATTCGATCATCAACTTATCCAATTAAATAACGGAAGCATCAAAGGGGTGTTAGGTGTTTGTGTACCAAATACAAGCCAAGAGCAAAATGGTTTCATTGATTACTGGATTGCTACGGATCATGTAGGGGAAGTGGAAGAAAACCTATTTGCGACGGAAATACCTGCATCGAAGTGGGTTGTGTTTGAGGTGCATGGTCCTATGCCAGAAGCTATGCAAAATACTTGGAAGCAAATTTATTCAGAGTGGTTCCCATCCAATCCATATAAACCAGCAGGAACAGCTGAACTTGAAGTTTACCCTGATGAAGATGCATATAGCCCTGATTCATACTCTGAAATTTGGATTCCAGTTCAATAAGATAAATGGATTTGGTAAACGATTGTTTGCCAAATCCATTTTTTGTAGTGATGATGTTTTATATAGTGTAGTCCAGCATAGTAAGCACCGTATCTTGTATCTAAAAATTCTCCTTAAGAGAAATTTTCGCTTTCTTCAACATCCATATTTTGTATAATATATTGAAGGAGGTTGCATATGGACATAGATAGCATTATTTTCGATTTGGATGGGACACTTTGGGATTCAAGAAAAACAGTAGCGCAATCATGGACGCAGGTAGTTCAGGCGTCTCCTTTCGGTAAAGGAAAGATAACCGAAGAGGATTTATCTAAAACGATGGGCTTACAAATTAAAGAAATAGCCGCTGTATTATTTGATTATCTTGATGAAGAAAAGCAGATGGAGCTTATTTTAGCATGCTGCCAGCAAGAGCAAGATGATTTATTACTTAATGGCGGTATTTTATATCCGCAGTTAGAAGAAACTTTAATAGCCCTTTCAAAAAAATTCCGCTTGTTCATTGTGAGCAATTGTCAGGAGGGCTACATAGAAACATTTTATGCTTATCATAAACTAGACAAATATTTTCTCGATTTTGAAAATCCGGGACGTACAGGCTTATCAAAGGGAGAAAATATTCAATTAATTAAGGAAAGAAATCACATAAAAAACGCTGTATATGTGGGAGATACTCAAGGAGATATGCTTTCTGCGAAGTTTGCAGGGATTCCTTTTGTTTTTGCTTCATATGGTTTTGGTAAGCCAGAGGAGTATGACTATATCATCGAAAAGCCAATAGATTTATTGAATATATTTTAAACTAGAGAGGGAGTATGGAGTTGTCTCTTCTGACGGTCTCTATACTCTTATTTTTATTAAAAGAATGGGGAATTTTAACATCCTACTTATTTGGACATACGTACTCAGACGAAGATCCATTTAGTCTTGACCTTTATTGTGAAATTTGGATTCTGATTAAGTAACAGAAATGAAAGCAGCCAAGAATGCTCTTAGGTAACATTCTTGGCTATTATAACTTTTACATCAATTTATTTTAATAAAGAATAAACATTAATGTCATAAAAAGATTCTTTTGATTCTTCATTTTCCTGAAATGTTCCTTCAAAAGTAAAATTCAATTTCTCTACTACTTTTATAGAATTTATATTACCAGGCTCAATCTTTGCTTCAATTCTATTTATGTTTAAAGTGGTGAAAGCATAATCAATCAAAGCCGAAATACTTTCTGGCGCATATCCTTTTCCCCAATAAGCTTTAGCAAGATCATAGCCAATTTCTGCTGAGGCGTTAACTTCATCAATTGAATTGAATCCACAAGTGCCGATTATCTCATTTGATTCCTTCTCAATAATGGTAAAGCGAATAGCTTTGCGCTCCTCAGTTAATTCATCAAAAAGCTCAATCATTTCATTCGCTTGTTCTACATGAGTAAAATTAGTAATATTCATAAATTTTGTAACTTCTGAGTCTGACCAAATATTAAATAAACTATGTGCATCAGCCATCTTCATTTTTCTTAAATACAATCTTTTTGTGTAGATTTGATCTATCAATACTTTTACCTCCAAGTAATTAATTAAGTTTGGATGAAAAATATTGCTATCTGCGCATATTTCAGTCCCTTCAAATTTTATGTACCTATTATACATTGTTTAAAAATTAAACAATAGACCCAATAATTTCTATCAATGTTATAATGCTTGAAGATATATCCAAAGAATAGGGGGAATGATAATGATCGAGGTAACGGCCGAGAATTATTCGATTATCAAAGAAACAATAGAAAGGGCACCAACATTTGTCTATAGCATACTAGATCAGGTAATAGAAGGCACTGTCTATGCCGACAATGAAAGCCTCCATTCACTTCTATTTCAAACTAAATCGGGAATATACTATGTTTATGGTGATTCTTCTAGCGAGCAAATCGTAAGTAAACTTGGATCTTTACTACAAGAATCTATTGAACAAAGTAAACGTTTTACATTGTTTTCTTATTCAGATGATTGGAACACAAAAATTGAACAACGATTAAATGGTCTTGTGAAAAAACTAGAAAGATACACTTTTACCTTTGCTATAAATGCTTATAACGATAGAGAAAGAAGAGAGTCGCTTGACTATGAATCCATTAAAATTAAGCAACATCAAATTGAGCATTGTTTAGAATTCGACAATCAATATTATGAGGAATACTGGGATTCTACTAATAATTTTCTTGAAAATGGCTTTGGTTTTTGTTTGCGGCATGGAGACAAGATTATTAGTGAAGCTGTCACTATTTTTAAATCCCATCAATTCGCAGAGGTTGATATAGTAACTGATCCGAATTATAGAGGAAAAGGATTAGCAAGCTTCATTGCAGAGAAATTTATTGATTTTTGTATTTTAAATAAAATACAGCCTTGTTGGGATTGTGACATTCATAACCAAGCATCTTATCATTTAGGCACTAAGCTAGGTTTTACTAATCCACAAAAATATGCAATTTATATAAAATCTTAATGTTCATAAAAAATGCTCACGGTGAATAAATATTTTATTAAAAGTCAAACCAACTTTAAATAGTGAATATTCTTATTTAATGTCACACATTATATATATAGAAATTAAAAGGATGGAAGAGCTTAAATAAATTTGCTCTATCTATCCTCTTTTTTATTAGAAATGACCCTATTTACTACAACAACTAATTTGTTCGTTAATCAAACTAATGTTGCGGTAATTCAAAAGGAGCCTCTCAAAGATTATTGCTTCTAGTTTGGTTATCTCTCCGTTTGTTTAATTGTGAAAATGAAAAAGCTCCTTACATATTTTCAAACTGAAAAAAATCGACTACAATGGTTTTTAAATGGTATAAATTCTAAAATCTATCCATTTATCTTTATTTATACAAATTTACTATAGAGGAGCACGAAGATGAAAAAGAAGTTTTTATCCTTATTCATGTCCATAATTATGGTCCTATCAGTTAGCGTATCGGTGTATGCCGATGAAACGTCGCCACCAGCGACTAGAGGAGAGATCGCTAAAACCTTGTTGATGGCAGCAGATGCTTATCAACCAGGTATTAATAAAGAAGCCGTTATGCAAGGCTCTAAAAACGGAGATTTAAGAGAGAATGAGCCAGCTAAGAAGGTTGAAGCTTTAGTCATGTTGAGCAGGGCATTCGGCGAATTACCAAAGCCTGTTGGAAATGATCTACGCAGTGGAACATTTGGCGTCGAGTTCACCGATGTACCCGCTTGGGCTAAGAAAGATATCAATAAACTGTCAAGAGCAGGCGTATTGATGGGCAACCCTGACGGCACATTAGGCGCAAATGACACTATTACAATCGATGAGTTCCAAAACATTATCGCCAGAATTTGGTCGCTTAAAGGCTCCCATTTAAATGACGATTTTTATGAAGCAATCAATAAGGAATGGTTAAATAAATCGACAATTCCGGCAGGAGAAATCATGGGCGGCGTATTTCCCGAGCTGTACAAGCAAAATAACGATAAAATAGAAAAAATAATAGAAGAGCTCGCTGGCAAACAGTTCGCAGAAGGAACAAAAGAACAAAAAATTGCCGACTTCTATACGACAGCGTTGGATTCAAAAAATAGAAATAAACAAGGGATTGAGCCCATCCAAAAATATGTAAAGGCAATTGATGGGGCTAAAACGCTTGATGAACTCGTTCAAGCAGATCTTATCCTGGAGAAAGAATTGGGTCTAACCTCATTATTCAACTTTGCAATCATGAACGATGCAAAGAACAGCAGTGAAAATGCTTTGTATTACTCTGGATTAACTACTGGTCTGGATAAGAACAGCTTTGTAACGGAAGACTCGAAAGCGAAAAAAGCCTATACTCAATATATGACCAGACTTCTTGTGGCATCGGGCGAGGAAAAGTCTGCTGCGAATGCACTTGCCGAAAAAGTATATGATATGGAGAAAAGCTTAGCTTCCGTATCACTTGAACCTCATGAAAAAGGCGACGTCAATAAATACTATAATCCGTATACAATCGAACAATTCGATGACATGTTCAAAACAGTAGATATGAAACAAGCCTTGAAATCGATGAAAGTCGACAGTGTTGATAAAGTGATCGTAACCGATGTGAAGCTGGCGCAAAAAGGCGCGGATCTCTTGACTGAGACTAATCTTAACGTACTAAAAGCTTACTCCAAAGTGCAATTGCTTATGGCAACAAGCGGTTCGTTGTCAGATGAATTCAGAGAAGCTGCTATTGAGTTTGACGCAACGTTATTAGGCGTTACAGGTGAAAAAACAGCTCAAGAAATCGCAGTGGCCAAGACAACAGGCACAATGGGCGGATATTTGGAGCAAATGTTTGCCGAGAAACATTTTTCATCAGAAGCTAAAAAAGATGTTGAGCAAATGGTAGAGAAGTTAATTGCTACGTATGAGGAAAGAATCAAAGCTCTTGATTGGATGTCAGAAACTACGAAAGCTAAAGCAATTAAAAAGCTGGATACGATGATTGTTAAGATCGGTTACCCAGATAAATGGGATACGACATTAGATAAAGTAGCTATCAAGACATATGACGAAGGTGGTTCGCTATTCTCTAATACCGTCACAGTAAACAAAGCATACATTGATGACATGAAAGCCAAGCTAGGAAAACCGGTGGACAAAACGAAATGGACAACGAGTGTATATACCGTAAATGCTTTCTACAATGCTTTTAATAACGAAATTACTTTCCCTGCCGGTATTCTCCAAGCGCCTTTCTATGATATTAACGCTAAACCTGAAGCAAACTATGGTGCCATTGGCATGGTCATTGGTCATGAAATCAGCCATGCATTTGATAACAATGGATCTGCATACGACGAAAATGGAAATGCAAATAACTGGTGGACAGAAAAGGATTTTAAGAAATTCAAAGAGAAAAACCAGAAACTGATTGAGTTCTATAATGGAATTGAAATTATTCCGGGTGTGTCGAGCGACGGTCAGCTTACACAGAGCGAGAATGTCGCTGATTTAGGTGGAATGGCGGCTTCATTGCAAGTTGTATCCAAAATGAGTAATCCGGATTATAAAGCATATTTCGAAAGCAATGCAGAAATATGGAAATCTACAACTACAAAAGAATTTGCAGCGATCCTAAGCAAAAACGATGTACATTCAGCCGCTAAAATTCGGGTAAACCGCACGATTGTGAACTTCCAGCAATTCTATGATACCTATGGAATTAAGCCTGGAGATGGCATGTATGTAGCACCTGAGGATCGAGTTTCTATCTGGTAATAAAATTAGAGCAGATAGAGCTAATTCCGATAGCTCTTACATCCGTGTATAAAGGTAAAGAGGATGTTAAGAAGTCCTTTTTAGAGTAAGGCTGTTTTCTCAAATATTGTTTGTTAACAAAAAGGCAGATTTAATCTACAAAACGTGTAGAATAAATTCTGCCTTTTTGTTTCGATATTTTGTGAATCAAAAATGTAATTAAAGCACCCAATATTTTAAGTGTATTCATTCACAAACTAAGTTTTTTGCATAATCACATTTATCTACTATTATATTTTTTAATTATAGTAGCTAAAATCGCAAGAAGAAATACGATAAGACTATTTAGTAGTAAATAGTAGGCAAGATTCAACCCGTAGAATACCGCAAAGGCATCACGAATAATAAATAGTGCTAATACGCTTCCTAGTCCACCAAAAATACCTGCTAGTAGTAATATTATGAAAGCTGCAAAATATAGATTTTTCTTTTTTTGGAAGAATACAAACCCAATAACATTTGCCATAACGATTAAAAAGCCCATAAGTATTAAGAAAAAACTTTCCATTTAACTCCCTCTTTTCAAAAAACGATTTTTCTTAATGAAATAACTATCCCTTAGATTACTTTTCTTTTCTGATACATTATAACAATAAATGCTATTAAAGTTGTGTATTATACAAATTTCCCTAATAATACCATCATCAGTTTTGTTTTTCTTATTAAGGTAAACTGCCCGGTAAGTTGAATTAACGAACAAATTAGTTGTTGTAGTAAATATGTTCATTTTTTTATAAAAAAGAGGATAGATAGAGCGAATTTATTTAAGCTCTTCAATCCTCCTTTTTATTTCTATACATATATTGTGTGAAAATAGTTTCAGCCTAAAACTTGATTTTTAATAAAAAAAATAACATCGTGAGCTTTCTTTATTGTTTAAAAGAACCTGTTTCGCATTTCGAAGATATTGTAAAACAATTTAGCATCTCTTGCCATTCTATTATTAGCGTTCATTTGTGGTCGTAAGCAGTTTTGGAACATTTCATCGCAATATCTTGATCTACCATATCGAGCATAACATTCGTCGTGTAATTTGCAGCATGAATCTACAGCGTTGATAGGTCTACCTGGTCCTGAACATCCTGGTCCACAGTATTTATAACCAGGGTAGCAAAAACCAAGTCTGCGGTGTCCGAACATCATCTATTCTCCTTTTTAAAAAAAATAATTATTACTATAAAATATGATATTTTTGCTTTCAGAAAGGGATTAAAAACTAATGTAAGTAAAAAAAGACATTAACTGACGAGACAAATCTAAAAATGTAAGGTTCCTGTAAGCTTTTAAAAAAACTACTGTAAGGATGGGGAGCTATGATAGTTATAGCGCAGTAAAGTATGAAAAATAAGGAGTTTTAAAGAATGAATCCATCTGTTACTCAAAAAGAAAGAATTGTTTCCTTAGATATTATCCGTGGGCTAGCGTTATTTGGCATTTTGTTTATAAATGTAGCGGCCTATCAGGTAATAGTAGAGGGAGGACCGATGCCTGACTATAGTGGAATTAATGGTATTATTGATACGCTTATTAATATTTTTATTGAGAAGAAATTCTTTTCAATTTTTTCATTCCTCTTTGGTGTAGGCTTTTATATTTTTGCTTCACGTGCAGAAGCGCGTGGCGATAAGCCAAGATGGCGTTTTGCAAGACGTTTACTAGCTTTATTATTAATTGGTATAGTTCATTTTTTTATTTTTTGGGGTTCAATCCTTGCTATCTATGCAGTAATAGGTTTTTTACTAATTCCTTTCTATAGTGCAAAGGTTTCAACAATTAGTAAATGGTTATTTGTTATCATTACTGTTCATGTCCTAAGCATTATCGGGCAAATTTTTATGCCAAATCAAGGAGCCTTTTCAACTGTTTTTGGTTTTTTAGGAAATGATGCAATTACTATTTTTATCATGTTTTTAACTGGTTTTTTAGTAGCAAAAGCTGATTGGATTAGTCATGTAAGTGAATACTCAAAACAAATAAAGTGGCTACAATTTGTGACGTTCCCGCTTTTTGTTGGCATTTCAATATGGATTTGGTTTGCAGCTCAAGGCGGATACGAAAATCTAAATTCTGTTATTAGTTTAGGGGTAATTCCGACAACGTATTTTTACCTAGCTTGTCTATTTGTTTTGTTAGAAAATAAGAAAATTGCGAAGCTTCTTAAACCAATTGGACGAGTTGGTCAGATGGCATTTACAAACTATTTAGCTCAAAGCTTTATTGGCCTAGCTATTATGTCGTTAATGGGGCTTGAAGTTGTTTCACCTTCTGATGCGGTGATTATTGCAATCTTAATTTTTATCATTCAAATTATCTTTAGTGTCATCTGGTTCAAATTCTTTAAAATGGGGCCATTTGAAAAGCTATGGCGCTTTATGACATATGGAAGAAAAGCAGTACCGACTAAATAAATATCTTTGCGCGAAACTCCCTGGAGATGAATGATTCCAATCCACCAGGGGGTTTTTAGTGCTATGACAATATGTATGAATTTGTAAAAAATGAAACCTAAAGAAGGAGACATCCGTAAAATAGGTATCGAAATAAAGGAGAAATAGGATATGGCAAAACAAATGAAAAAATATTTAGCAGTCACAACAGCGTCATTTATGGCTATGCAATTAGCCGCATGTGGGAATACAGAAACTCGGACTGTTGAAGAATCAACTAATACAAATAATACTTCAACATCAGGGAATGGGGTACAAAGTGTCTATGACAGCGATATGGCAAATGAATGTGATAAATGGAAAGAAAGTGATGATGGTTCGTTCGAGTGTTTAGATGAGAATTCGCCTCATTATGCTCATCATTTTTTTAATGGACTTATGTATGCAACTACCGGAGCAATGCTAGGAAGTGCCATTTATAAAAGTCGCAATTTAAAAAATGGTACAGATAGAGAGGATAAAGGCGGCGGTTCAGCAGTACCACGAACGAATTATAGCAATACGAGCGAAAGTAAAAATGCGAATTCAAATGGAATTACGACGAATGGCTCTCAAAATCCGTCTGGTACAACATCTAGTAGCTCAAATAACTCAACAACAACAAATAGCTCAAATTCAAATACAAGCGGTTCCAAGTCTTATTCGAGTGGCAAGCGCTCATACTCAAATAGTTCAGGTTCATCGACGAATAGTTCTAATTCTTATTCTAATCACTCGTCTTCCAACACAGGGAAATCAGGCTTTGGCTCAGGTGGTGCCTCTCGTGGTGGCTCTTCATCTTCTTAAAAGGAGAAATCAACATGGACAATCATTTTCAACAACGCCAAGCATTTTATTCTCAATTTCCTAATTTCTTTCCTGACTTTGAGGACCTTGAGTACGCCTTATACGATGTGCTAGATTTACCGAAAGAGAAAATCGATGAAATTAACTATGCATCTACTATACTTTGGAAAATATTTTTAAAGGTTGGGAAACAATTTAAGCATTTAGCTGATGAACAACTTTTAGCACTAGGCATTCGTTCTGAAATGCTGCCATATATCCAATTAGATTATTTACAGCAACAATCG
This sequence comes from Lysinibacillus sp. 10T31, assembly GCF_056394365.1. Lineage (NCBI taxonomy): Bacteria > Bacillati > Bacillota > Bacilli > Caryophanales > Bacillaceae > Lysinibacillus > Lysinibacillus sp. 10T31. The sequence goes on along the minus strand of NZ_JBFTHS010000040.1, from coordinate 1,407 downwards.
GTACTGGCTCGCTTTGATTTTATTTGTACAGAGGACGGACAAATAAAATGTCTTGAATTAAATGGTGAAACGCCATTTCTTGTCCAAGAAACCTTTGAGATTAATGAAGCGCTTTGTCAGCATTTAGGATTTAAAAGTCCGAATGATGTTTCGGCATTACATAAAACCTTGTCTGGTGCACTCTTTGCGGCTATGCATTATTTAAATGATGTGAAAAAACCTAAAATCATCATTACTGGGAAAACGGCTACAGAAGATTATGAGGAATATTGTCAGGTACAGTTTTTAAAGAAATGTATACCTTTTGAAGTGGAATATGTTCCTATACAAGAGCTAATCATTTTTTCAAGTAACACTGCTAATATAGCTCGAGGACTTTACACGCCTGCCATGGAAAAAATTGATATTTTGTATCGTCCCGCACACCCAGTAGAGTTTTTAATAGATGATGTGTCATCCGATGGTGATCGTATTGGTCTACAATTACTGGAACTTGTAAAAGATGGACAGTTGGCTATTATCAACGCACCCGCTGCATATGTACTGCAATCGAAAATTTTATTATGGCTGATTTGGGAACGAAAAGATGATCCACTTCTTTTTAATGCAGAAGAACGAGCTGCTATTCAAAAGTATATGTTGCCAACATACCTTTCGGCAGAACCATTTGTTCAGGAAAACTTGCCGTTCGTAAAGAAACCTGTCTATTCGCGGGAAGGGAATACTGTAGAAATTTATGCAGGGGATGGTACGAAAACGAATGCCTCTGCGTATACCCATTATGATGATAATTTGTTTATTTATCAGCAGTACGTGGAAATGCCCTCTATAACGATAAAGCTAAAAGAAGGATTACAAACAAAGAAATGGTTAATCGGCTCATTTATCGCTGATAATCGTGCATGTGGCTTATCTTGTAGAGTAGGCAATCAAATTACAGAATGGGATTCGCACTGGTTAGCTGTTGGATATAAGAAAGAAATTTTAGTTCAGAAATAGTAAGCTCAATAGCGGAGTGTTATTACCACATGAAGGGATCATTAGTCTCGTAAATCTTTATTTTTTTCTCGTTTATAGTCTTGTCTAAAGAAAATAACAGAAAGTATCAGTAAAATTATTGGAAGAAAAAAGAATCCAGAGTCATATTTAATTGAATGCTCCAGTTTTAGTCCTAACAAATAAATGAATAAAGTAAAAGAAACAGATAAAGAGATTGTTCCCGCTATAGTCTTCATTGCAAGCCCTCCAGTATATTTTCTTACAGATTTTCCGAACGAGAAAGCCTATGCAGGGTGTAGCCCGTCTTTAGACATGGGATGAAAGTGAGGTCAGACAAGAGGTAACTATTGCTACCTTAATTGTCTGAAAGGGTGTTATACTCCATCTATAGACTAGTAAAAGTCTATA
>NZ_JBFTHS010000039.1:0-44349 GCF_056394365.1 Lysinibacillus sp. 10T31 | reverse complement strand
AACGAGAAGTGAAAAGTTATATGATGTATTACAACCATTATCGAGGGCAATGGAACTTGAAAAAGCTGCCGCCTGCAAAATACAGACAGCAGCTTCAAAAAGTCGCCTAGCTTTTTTTCAAAATGTCCTTTACAAAGGGTACACTTTATTTTTCGACAGGGCTTTTTATTTTCCAACCATCTATTTCAAAACCACCCATCTGATTAAATACATAGTTTACTAACTCTTCATATGCCTCCATCATCGTTTGTTTGTCCACTTCTAGTAATGCTTTTAAAAACATTTCCTTAAATATTGAATCAGGAAAAACATTTTTTAGATATTTTTTAATAAATGCTGGATCTATAAGATAAGAATGTACTTGATAGTATGGAATGCTTTCTAACTTTAAGAACTGACAGTACTCAGAAAATAAATTAGCTAATGAGTTAAAATACACAAAAGGGAAATCCACTCTTTGTTGTTCAAAACAATCCTTTAAATTATCCAGTGAATCCCATAGTGAATATTTTTTTATTTCTAAAACTGTTTTATTTAGTTCATCATAGTCATTGTTTAGCCAATGTTCCGCTTCGATTTTTAACTCATTAAGTATTCCCGTGTTATCAAATAAAATCTTTCCTGTAATGAATTGAACCATGGACATTGTTCTATGGATTTGAAAATCTTGTTGAAAGTATTTGCGAATTTGTTTTGGTGGATTAACGAAATATTCTATAAGGAAACCATTCATAATCCTATTCCCTCTCTCTCGCCAATCAACATCTTCAGATAAAATAATATGTACGTCTATATCAGAACGCCTTGAAGGATCTCCCGTTATATAGCTCCCACATACAAGTGCCCCGACAACATCATTTCGGTTCTTCCAATCTTTTAAAAACTCTTCAAGTGCCATCTCCCATTCTTTCATAAAATTATCATCACCTTTCTTAAAAATCACTTTTCAATATATTCAAGATTTATTCAAGAAAACCTTTAACTTTTTATATAAAAAACACAGCCCATTAGCTGTGTTTAATCTTTTTTATTGATGTTCCCTTTGGTTATAAGGAAATATATTCGTCGTTTTCAGGATCTTTTGTTCAATTAGATGATTATCTCAATTGTCTCTAAAATGATGCCGTTATTCTAATTAGAACATCCATCTAACCTTTATTTTTTTCTAGCAGCTGCTCCATTTTATGATCAGCACGTAGTAAGACTTGCTTTATTTGTTTAATCTCATTTTCTCTTTGAATCATCTGCTTATATTTATTTTGAAATAATATTTTCAGCTGTTGAACGTTTTGGATTTCCGATTCTGTCAATTCATCATTTTCATCAGTATTCTGCGACCATTCAAAAAGTATTTTAATTTCTTGAAGTGAAAAACCACATTGCTTTAGTTTAAGAATTGTACTAATGATTTCGATATGATCCTCGTTATACTCACGATGTTTGTTTTTTATTTCCGGATGTAATAGACCCATTTTTTCGTAATAACGGATCGTATCTTTACTAAGTTCAGTACATGTAGCAAATTCACCAATTTTTATGATCATCACCTACTACACTATAAATTTATAAACCAATAATAGCAGTATACAATGGAATATGAAACGAACGATATGGTGACTATATCTTAACTGTTTATTTGTTAATAGCCCTTCCGCAACTGTTAATACATGTAACAGAACAAATTCAAGGATTAGTAACATCAGTACTAGAGCTTTGTTTGGTAAAAATATCGTTACAAGAATACTGATAGATAAAACCACAAATAAGAATGTTCGTATTTGAAATCCATTCTCTTTCCATTGTTGCAAGCCTGCAATCCCTGTTAATAATGCGTATAACCCTATCAATACATAAACAAAAATATCCATTTACATCACCCCATTCTTTTAATACTTTCACTTTAAAAGATGGAGTTAACTCCATGTCAACAGATTTAAAATCGAAAAAGCCACAATCACTCTTTTGGAACTACTACTTATCTTTAGTACAAGAAATGTACTGCTGTTTGTTAATCACATCATAAAGACAATTACAACTATGAAGAATACAATTTTACTTATTTAAAAATATCAGCTAAATAGTTTTGAACAGACTCTGGTAATAGTTGAAAGAACAATCCTTCATATTTGATATCGAGTATACCCGCAATGAAAATAATAATAATGATGAATAGTAAAAGGGGTCTCTTATTTTTAGAAATCCACTTCAATAGTCTCCCCTCCTCTGAAAAAATAACGTATAGTTTGCAAATTAAGTATATATGGATTCATATAATATATAAACCTGTACCCTTGATCATAAAATCATTCTTTGTCACCCAAATTGGAGATGTTACATAAATTAAAATGCTACTACTTATTATAAAGTAGGTTTTCTTTTAGTGATTGAATTCAAATTAGTTCCTTTTGGTAAACAATAATCAAACAGAACTTTTGTCTCATCAAATTGAAATTTAATAAAGAAAGGAATAGCAATGGTAAACTTTAAATCATTTCGTGGGGTCGTTACTCAGATTGATGATTTTCCGATCGGGCAAAATGGAGAAAAGGAAGGTTGTTATAAACTTATGACGGTAGAAGATAGTACTCAGGGCATCGTCAATTTTGTCGTCTCACCTTCTACTTATTTTGTAAACCAGGAAATTGTAACAATCGGTGATCAGATTACTGGATATTATGATGGGAATGCACCTGTTCCTTTGATATATCCACCTCAATATCGTGCCCTCGTCGTCGTAAAGGAAAATAACTATCAAAATGTAAAAGTCGACTTTTTTAATAACCAATTAGTGAGTAGTGATGGCCAATTACAACTAAATCTTTCTGCTTATACACTTATCTTGCTCAAAAATGGGCAACCTTTTTCAAAGAGCCCAGCAAATCGAAACTTAATTGTTATTTATGGTCCAACTACAAGGAGTATTCCTGCACAAACCACACCGTATACAATAATTGTTTGGTGTTAACCAAACACAATAGAAAATATTTCCCAGGAAAGAGTTCAATCTTCCGCGTGACACTCTCTACGAACTATTTTTTCAAATCGACGGATTACATTCTGTTAAAACATTATGTTTCCTCATCTGCACAACATTACACATAAAAATTGACCAACAGTGCATTATATGCAAACAAACAATAGGAAAAAAATTAAGCGGCTTAAGTCCTTTAGATTATAGGGCTTAAACCGCTTAAAGCATTATTTATATTTCTTCTACCTACTGTTTACCTTGCATTTCGTGTAATTGCTGCTTAATCTGCTCTAAGTATTCTTTATTTTGTTGGACTGTATCCAAATGTTCACCATATTGCTTTGCATTCATAAATGCATTTTCTGCATGTTCGATTTGATTAAAAGCATGCTCAATCGCTATCTCCTCCGGATGTGACTTTGCATGCTTCAATAAACGCTCTGCCTTTTGGACAGAGTTCCCAAACAAAGTGCTTGGATGATCCTGTTTCCAGCTCATATCTGAGTGCTTAGCCAATTTTGTCTCTCCCCTTCCTGCCAATTTGATAAATGATCTAGATATAGTATTGGAAAATGAGCAGAAAATATGTACGGATAAAGTAGCGAATATCTATGTAATCTAAACTTGACTTTAAATACATAATCAAAAGAATTAAGAAATCTACTTATTCATTTCAAAAGATATTCATTTGAATCCAAGGTATTTGTTAAAAGTAATACTTTACTTGCGGCTTAGTTTTACCTTCTCAAAACTTAAAAAGTATTCAATGAATGCTTCCTCTTTTTATAGTGTATTATTAAGTCACAAGGTCTACAGATCGCAGCCTTAATTTTTATTACTGCAGTGCAATCAGGACAAGCTTCATATTTGAAAGGGGATAATCTCATTGGAAATGAATATGATTCAAAACATCGGACAAATCGGAATCCCAGTTAAAGAATTAGATCGAGCCATACATTTTTATAAAGAAAAACTAGGGCTTTCACTTTTATTTAATACTGACAACATGGCATTCTTTGATTGTAATGGATTACGTCTTTTGTTAAGCATGCCAGAAAAAGACGAATTTATTTATTCTAGTTCAATTATTTATTTTCAAGTTAAAAATATGAGCAAGACATATGAGAATTTAGTAAATAAAAATGTTTCCTTTATCGACGAACCACATGTAGTAGCAAAAATGGGACAAACCGAAACATGGATGGTATTTTTTAAAGATACAGAAGATAATACTCACGCATTCATGAGTGAAGTACAAGTTTAAGAAAAAAGGAGACGGTCTAAAATGGTCGGTCTCCTTTATCAGCCTCTTAATACTTCACTTTCCGGAGTTGATCGCGTTATTTGCGATACGAGTTCCTCAAGTACATTTCCTCTAAAGCTTATCTATTCCACATTTTCTTTAGCTATCTTCTTATTGTCAGTATGGATGCTTTTCATTCCTTCAAAAAATGGATATTCTTGACTTAAATATCTTTCTAACTCTCCATTATCATGAGGAAGCTGCTCTAAATAATATTTTGAAACGTTTATTCTTCTTTGAATTTTCTGTTGATTTTGTGTTGTCGAACCGTGTCCCGGTATGTGAATCGTTATTTGATGATTCAGCATTATATTCTCAGCTTTATTGACCGTATTTACATAGTCTTTATAATTGCTAAAAATAAATGGAAACTCGATATCTGACAAATAATCGCCAGAAAGAAACAGACCATCAGGCTCAATAACTGTAAATAAACCATCATTCGTATGACCAGGTGCTTGATAAAATGTCATGGTAAGTGAATCTAATTCTAATTTATGTCCATCCTCTGAAACAACAATATCTACTGTTGGATATACAGGTGAATAGCTTCTATTCAAATAATATCCTTGGTCGAATTGTTTAATTTTTTGAATGCTGTCTTCTTTGTTAGGATTTTCATCAAATTGTTTAGATGCAATTACCTTAGCTTCTGGGAATGCCCCAGACCCAATAATGTGATCAAAATCGCTATGTGTGTAAATAATATATAGTTGTTTATCACCTTTAATCTTGTTGATGTAGTTCTTAATTTCTTCAATTTCAGTAGGTAACCAATTTGGATCTGTCATAATTACTGCTTCATTAGTTTCAACGATTACCGAGGTAGTCATATATAATGCGCTTTGAAAAACCGTAATATTTTCTTTTTGGAATTGAATCACCATGAACCATCCTTCTCCCCTTATTTTTTGTTTGCTAATGAGCTAGTTTGTTGAGCAAGTACTTTTATTTTTGTATTCGCTCTACTCCATAGTTCGGGCAACATTTATAAAATCCTTCTTTTGGAAAAAAGTATGCGAAATCAATTTAAATTTCACATACTTTTTCTCTATTGATACAAGTATTCATGAAAAACGGATCTATATGATACTATTCTCCATGAATAGTTTAAATATAGAGAGACATTCCTTTGTTACCTACGTCTATCGAATTAATCAATCTCACCTATAATTCAGGTGAAAATCTTTCATTTCAATTAAGGAGAGTAAACATGAACAACAATAAGGACAACACAGAAGTCATCTTACTTTCTGATCCAACCGAATGCTTGATGCATCCGTTTTATAATAAACAAATCGTGTTTACAGGGGCCCTTTCCACGATGACACGTTCAGAAGCTGCGAAAAGAGTTCGAGCTTGTGGAGGAATTATGCAGGGGGCTGTTACACAGGATACAGATTTCCTTATTCTTGGGGACAAACGTCGCGGTATAAGTACGAAACAATTAAAAGCCGAGAAATTGATTAACCTCGGCCAAGACATTCAAATTATTATTGAGGATGATTTTATGTGGCTCATTTCAATGTAAAAAGAATAGCTACCGTCATCTTTCAAAGAAGAGCTGCCTCCAATTTACACACCATTCTTTAATCTATCTCATCAAAAAGGTATGTAAAACAACTTTGTTCACATACCTTTTCGTCTATTTTATTACCTCAAATTTATAATATCAGCGATGTTTTTACACCCGCTGAAAAGTAACTTGAACCCGCATTTATCCCACCACATATAGAGATGGGAGACTTCCGCTGAAAGAAGTTAAAAAATAACACGGCTTAGTTTACTACACAGTCAATCTCTAATATAGAACATATCTTATAGTATCCTAGCAAAAGGAGGTGATAAAATGGCGCAAGTTCTTGATTACCAAGCAACTGAACCTCTAAGTACGTTTAACCCAGAAACTGCTTTTCCAATTCCACAGGCCCCATTTAGAGTTCTTTTAGCTTCGATTCAAATAAACATCCCAGGCACCGCTTCAAGAAATAATAACGTTGAGCTACTTGCAAGCGTTGGTGTGACGGGAGTTACAAATATTTCTCAACTTGTATTTAGAATCTTCCGTAACGGGAAAGAAATCTATAATACTCAAAATGGCGCAGAATCAACTGGTTCAGAACAAAATTACATCTTTACATTCCAAGCTATTGATTCCAATTTAGTAGCTGGCGCTAACTTCTATCAGGTTTTTGTTGAGAATATCACACCCAACACACAAGCAAACATTGTTGGACCCATTTCTTTTAGTGGCCTAGCAATAAAAAGTTAACGATAATAACGCTTACTATGCATCTTGATTATGTTTATGCCTAGTGTTGATCATGAACTTAGATGCATGTTTTATATAAGGATTTTAAAAATAAGCTGTATAGAAGTTATTAAAAATCAAACTTTCTATACAGCTTATTTCTTTATTTTATATAATAACTTCCCTACTCTAAAATTTATTACACTATAAAGAAGGTCATTAAATCATTTTTGAGAAATTGTTAAAAAGTATTCTAAAACAAATTGGCGAAACTGCTTAGCAATTGGTGTAAAGTAACGCTTTTCGGACCAGGCTAACCCGATAGTTCGTTGACAAGCTGGTTCGTCTATTCGAAGTTTATGTGGAAACTCTCCTGATTTAGGTATCCATGATAATTCAGAAACGAAAGCAACACCTAATCCCTGCCTAACTAAGTCTGAAATAACAGTGGGTTCGTCGCCTTCAAAAGCGATATTTTGGGCAAATCCCGCTTCACGACAAAACTGGTCGGTTAAGTTTCGGAAGCCATAGCCTGTATTCATGCTAATAAATGCTTCATCCTTCACCTCTTCAAGCCGAACGCTTTCCCTCTCTGCTAACCGATGATTAGGTGGCACGATTAAAAATATTTCTTCAGTAATGAGAGGTTCCCATCTAATGTCCTCTCCTTCAATCGGAACTGAAGAAATACAATAATCCAATTCCCCTTCCATCAACATTTTTTTCATAGAAGAAACGGATTTTAGAAACTGTTGAAAACGAACATCAGGATATTTTGATAAAAACGAACCTAATAATGCAGGTAACACTCTTGGAATGGTAACTGCCAATGTAATACTTCTTTGGTCTAGATCAATAAATTGATTCAGTTCTCTTTGACCCTCGTTCAATTCTGCAAAAGCTCGATCCACACGGTTTAAAAAAATTCTCCCAGCTGCATTCAGACTAATTTTCCGATGTTCCCGGTCAAACAATTCCACTCCCAAATCTTCCTCTAAACGGGAAATCGTTTTACTGAGTGATGGTTGGGCAATTTGAAGTTGTTCTGCTGCCTTCGTCATATGTTCCAAACGAGCAACTGTTTGAAAGTACTTTAACTGCAAAAATTCCATGTAGATTCCCCTTTTAACATAGATTCAAGTCTATTATGTAATAACTTTTTATGTATTATACAACATCAACAGATTAGATTATGATGAAATAATCTTTTAAGGAAAGAAAGGTAGGATATTTCATGAAAGGAATACAGTTAGTATTACAAGACTTAGTCGCCATTTGGAAACATAAGCATGGACGAATCGCTTTAATTTTCCTTACTCTTGTTCCTTTAATTTACGTAGGATTCTTTTTAGCAGGATATTGGGATCCATACGGACAATTAGATAAACTTCCTGTAGCAGTCGTTAATCTTGATGAAGGAGCTAAAATCGATGATGAATCCATTCACATCGGTGATGACTTTGTTGCCCAATTGAAGAAAGGTAAAGAATTAAACTTTCAATTTGTCTCTGCCAAGACCGCCAAAAAAGGACTTAAAGCAGGCGACTATTATATGGTCATCTCGATTCCACAGGATTTTTCTAAAAACATAACAACATTAATGGATGAAACACCAAAACCGGCTAAACTTTTATATGAAGTCAATCCAGGAAAAAACTATGTAGCATCACAAATTTCTACAACGGCCGTTGAAAAAATGGAAACGAAAATCAATGCCAGCGTTACGAAGTTTTACTCAGAAACGATTCTAACTAAATTCCAGAATGTTTCTACTGGCTTCGCTGATGCAGGGACTGGGGCACAGAAGCTTTATGATGGAACAGTGGACGCAAAAAGTGGAAGCAATAAATTAATAGATGGCATTCATAGTTTAGATGAAGGGGCACAAAAACTTAAAACAGGTAGCACGAAACTTTCAGCTGGACAAGACAGCTTATCTAATGGTATAAATGCACTCTCAACCGGCTCTGACTCTTTATATAGAGGATTACAACAACTTACGGAAGGCGAACACTCGCTACAATCGGGAATGGATCAAGTAAGCCAAGGTATTACAAACTGGTCCATTGGAAATACAAAGTTAGTTCAAGGACAAGAACAAGCAGCTAGTACCGCTAGCAACTTGAAGGAACAATTAGCCCAATATGTAAAAGACCATCCCGAAGCGCAACAGGATCAGAAATTCCAACAAATTATTGCTTTATCAGACGCATTATCCGCGGCAGAAACTACTTTAAAAGCCGGACAAGACCAGGTAGGAGTAGCTGCAAAAAAAATCGCTACTGGACAAACCTCACTTCAAACTGGTATGGAAACGTTTGGTACTAAAATAACTCAGGCTACTGAAGGGGCACAACAATTACATGAGGGAACGGCTGAATTCGCCAGCGGATTTACAAAATGGATGGCCGGCTATACAACCCTTAACACAGGAATCACAACTCTCTCTAGTGGCATCGGTCAAGAATCAAGTGGATTAATGAAACTACAAGACGGACTTTCTTCACTAGCCACTGGCTCAAATGAGTTAGCGACAAAACTAAATGAAGCGGCGAAAGAAACGTCTAATCTTCAATACAACGATTCTACTACAACGATGTTTGCACAACCAATTGAATTAGTAGAATCCAATTTATCTAAAGTTCCGAACTATGGAACTGGCATCGCCCCTTATTTCTTGTCTCTTGCTTTATTTGTAGGTGGCATTATGGCAGCCAATATTCTGCCGCTAGGGCGTAGAGAGCTTCTAAAAGTGACCGGCACCGTTCACTTTATCAATAAATTAGGATTAGTTTACGTAGTAGGGTTAATTCAGACTCTTATCGTGGACCTCGTAGTACTTTTAGGATTTAAATTAACAGTAGCCAGTGTACCGTTATTTATCCTATCAAGTATTATCGTATCATTTACTTTCATGACCTTCATCCTCATGCTCATTATTCTTTTGGGGAATCTCGGTAAATTACTAGCTGTCACATTATTAGTATTTCAACTAGCAACCTGTGGCGGAACTTTCCCAGGTGAACTCGAAAACCCAATGTTAGCTAAGATCGGTGGATTCTTGCCAATGGCGCATTCACTAAAGGGTTTCCAGGAGGTCATTTCCCTTGGTGGCTGGTCAAACCTAGTTACACAAGGATTGTTTTTACTCATTTACCTTTTACTAGCTTTCATCGTCGGCTGGATTTCAAGCCATATCCAGCATAAAGAACCATCTGCTGTAATGATAGATTAAGACATAGTAAACAGATGGAGTCTTTCTTATAGAAAGACTCCTTTCTCATTTCCATGTTTTTTTATTTTTTACAATTATGAAAGTAATACTTTAATTTTATAGGACGTGAATACATGGAAAATTTCTTACAATTAAGCTATTTAGGTAAAACTAACTTCATAGTAGCTATTAAATCATTAGCTTTATTAGCAAATGAAAATCGCCTTGTAACAAGAAACACATTAACTGAAAAATTAAGAATTGATTCGAGCTTTATTCGAAAAATATTGGCTAAATTAATGCAAGAAAATGTTGTTGAAGGCTTCGGAGAACGCTATGGGGGATATAAACTGATCGATGGCAAATCTAAAAAATTTGATTATATAGGTCAATTTATCATAGAAGTGGTACTCAAATCACAGCAGAAAATAGAAGAAATTTTGAGTAAGTATACTATTCATACCCTTTCAAAGGGAGCATCTCATGAATAAACGTAAACTTATTTTACGCGTTATTGGTTATATTGCATTTATACTTTGCCTATTCTTTTTATTAAAAAGGAGCGGTTTAACGGTTGCTGACTTAACTCCGGACGATTCAAACTTTAGCACACAATAATATCCTACTCATTTTACTTATTATGCTCGTCATCATGGTGTTGCAAAACTTATTTACATTCATTCCACTTGTCTTAGTAATTGCTACAAATATTACCTTATTCGGTTTTTGGAATGGTTATTTATATGGCTGTTTTTGCAGCGTAATTGGTAGCACACTGATTTTCTTATCCATTCGATATCTATTTCAGGATGCATTTTCTAATTCGAAAACAAAGAAATACCAAGAGAAAATAGAGAAAAATGGCTTTCTTTTTGGTTTATCTGGACGTGTGCTTCCATTTATGCCAACGAATTTAATCAATATTGCCTCTGGGTTAAGCTCCATTAAAACCTCGCACTTTGTCATCGCAACAACAGTGGGCAACATGATTTATGGCTTAGTACTTGCTTCAGCATCCTTTAGCATTATTTTAGCAACAACCCATAACCGTCTTTATTTACTAATAATTGTCCTTGTAATCTTAATAGCAGTATTACTCTATCGCATCAAGAAGAGGTCGATACTTAGGACTAAAAAAGACTGATGAGAAAATTGTTTCTCGTCAGTCTTTTGTTTATTTCGGGCTTTTTATATTTGATCCGTCAAAAAACTCATTTATTTATGTGCGGTTTTCTATTTTACACTCACGATAATCTTTAGTCATATGTGCTTTATCTAAAGCATTATAATAAGCTGGTCGAATATTGGTGGATATCCTGTTTTCATTAACTCAAGGTTTAACAGCAATCTCAAAGTTCGACCGTTACTATCAATGAATGGATGAATATCGACAAAAATCGCATGCAGCACCGCACTACTAGGTGGTCTATTTAATGTTCAGATTACAATAGCACGCGGTTTTTATTGCTTGTGCATCTGCCACTTCTCCAATTTTGACCTTAGGATGTTTGGTGTATTTAACCATTTAAATAGTTTAGAAAGGAAGTTTTTGCTATATTTATAAATGGGTGTATTTACCAATATTACAAAAAGGAGATGTTACATAATGAAAAAGATTTTTTCAGGAATTTTCCTTGGTATGATACTGATGCTGACTGCTCTACCTGCGTATGCAGCACATAATACTATTAAAATCGACGGCGTGGTTATTACTACAGATGTGGCGCCAGAAGTGAAGAATAATCGTACAATGGTACCTTTGCGTGTTATAAGTGAAAATTTGGGGGCAACTGTAAATTGGGCCGATTCCAAAGTAACATTGACTAATAACAAAATGCAGATAACTTTAAAACCGAATAGCAACACTGTTATAAAAAACGGTAAGACAGGGTTACTTGATGTCCAACCATATATAAAAAACAATAGACTATTTGTTCCTATTCGATTTATTGCAGAGACCTTTGGTTGTCAGGTAAATTATCAGCATTCCACAGTAACAGTGGATACTAAGCCATTGGTTATTGACAATGTAAAAGTAAAAGCGGTTCAATATGAATACCACATGACAATGGGTGGCGTCATACAGCAAATTCAAGGGAATACCTATAATAACGCCATATATAATATTTTCAATGAAAATAAAGGAAGTTTAGTTGAAGCTCCGACTAACTATTCATGGCAATACGATATAGACACTCCTGGTTCCTATTATAAACAAGGACAATATGATTTTATGAATCATGAAGGTAAAAGTATCAAACAATTTGGCCTTTATTCTTTAAACAAAACCTTCCCAGATGAAATATTGAAAGGATACCCAGAAGTATTGATTCATGATGTTACTGCAGATAAATGGTATTTATTTACTGATAAAGCACTTAAATCTATCGATCAATTAGTGGATACTGCCACTAACAACGGTTTCGTAAAAGTTTTAAGTAATACAGTTGTATAAATTATATTTCCATTTTTGAACTGCACTATAATGTTAGTTTTACAGCTAACATTTATAGTGCAGTTTTTTAATTTAAAATAACTTTTTTCTTGCTGTGATCAATGTATGAATACGATAATTCGGTTTAAATTCATTATAAAAATAAAGGGGCTCCAAAAGGTCAGTTACCTAACTTTTTGGACACCCTCTTTAAAAAACCTTATTTACTTGTGATACGGATCACATACTAAACCGATTCCCCTCCAATCACTCCTCTTACTGCCCTCCTAATTTTCTATACGCAACTACCCCACCGACTGTACCTACAACTGCTGCCTTGATAGGATTAATTGAAAAAATTAGTGAATTACTGTAAGTCTTTTCTCATTTGAAAGTTCTACTTTTTTATTAAATTACTAGGAAGATAGATTTAATCTATATTTGATAAACTGATACTAATTATCAATAATTTAGAATATTTAAATATTACGATATTCGAATTAGTTCCTTTGTGATAAATTGGAAATATCACATTTAACTGAAAAGTGTGACAACTAAACACGGAGGGGGAAATGAGATTTGAAAAAGTTTAAGTTTGCGAAGTTCTTAAGTAGTATTCTAGCTTTCGTTATGGTGCTTTCTCTATTGATTCCATTGTCGAGTGCTAGTGCTGAAGAATCGAAACCATTCAAGCAGGATAGTCAAAGTGAAAGTATAATTCAACAAAAGGCCGCTATCGCTGAACAGCTAAGCTTGTCTAAAGATGGTCCAACTCTTCACGAAAGCTTACAAAATGTATCAGGCAATCAAGATGTTGCAGTTATCGTTCATTTATCTGAAAAGCCTGTGGCACTAGAGCAAGGAATGAGCCAACTCAAAGGCCAAAAATTCTCTAATGCCCGAGCAAATGAAGTTCGTTCAAATGTAAAAGCACAACAAGCAAAAGTTAAAAAAGAGTTAGCTACTAAAAAAGTTCAGATGACTCAAGGATACACATTTGATACTGTTTTAAACGGTTTTGCGGCAACTGTGAAAGCAAATGATCTCCCGAAACTGCTTACAGTAGAAGGAATTACATTAATCGAACCTGATGCAATTGTTTACGCATCAGAAGATAATACGGTGAAATCATCGGAACTTATTAAGGAAGATCAATTAGAAGCTCAAATGAATACAAGTAATTCTTTCCTTGGCATCGAACAGCTTTGGAAGGAAGGAATTGAAGGACAAGGAATAAAAGTAGCAGTATTAGATACTGGTATTGATGCAGATCACCCTGAGTTTGCCGGAAATTACAAAGGTGGGAAAAACTTCATTCCAAATTCATCAACTTACACGAAGCCTCGGGCAGATGACGATGCATCAGAAACATTGCCTTCGGAGCGTCCAGTTGGGACACCTGAATTTAATGAAAAGGGAAGCTCGTTCTATACTTCTCACGGTACACATGTTGCTGGAACAATTGCAGCAATCGGAGCTAACAAATTCGGTATTAAAGGAATTGCTCCAAAAGTAGACCTTTATGCTTACCGTGTTCTTGGGGCATACGGAAGTGGAGCTACCTCTGGTATTATTAAAGCAATTGAAACTGCTGTAAAAGAAAAAATGGACATAATCAACCTTTCACTTGGCGGGGGAGCTAACTCTGAAACGGATGCTGGTTCATTTGCTATTAATAATGCAATGATGGCTGGAACAATCGGAGTAATTGCAACAGGGAACGATGGTCCAAATCGCGGAACAATGGGCACGCCTGCAACCGCTCGTTTAGGAATTGCTGTTGGTAACACATCAAATCCTGAAACAATGTATAACGGGGAAGTGAATGTTACAGTTGGCAACTACAACTTAACAAAACAGCTTCCGTTAATGGGAACTACTTTTGGGAAAGATTTAGCAACACAGCTTCAAGGAGAATTTGACCTAGTTGCAGTTCCTGGAAACGGGGAAGTAAAAGACTTTGAAGGAATTGATGTAAAAGGTAAAGTGGCATTAATTTCTCGTGGTAGTATCGCATTCGTTGATAAAATTGCGAATGCAAAGGCAAAAGGCGCAGTCGCAACAATTATTCATAACTTTGCTGGTGGAACGAATGCACCGAACATTTCGGGCACATTCCTTGGTGATTCATTTGAATTTCTGCCAACATTTGATATGTCACAAACGGATGGCGCTGCAATACGCGCTGCATTAGCAGGCGGAACCGGAAAAGTAAGCTTTAGTAAATTTGCTTCCACAAAGACACTAGGAGATGCTGTAAACGATTCAAGTTCACGTGGACCATCTACACCAAACTTTGATATTAAACCAGATGTAAGTGCACCTGGAACAAACATTATGTCAACGATTCCAATGTATAAAAAAGATTTCCCTAATGCAGATTATGGGGAAGCATATGGTCGTAAAACAGGAACTTCTATGGCAACACCGCATATTGCAGGTATTGCTGCATTAGTTAAACAAGCAAATCCTGATTGGAATGCGTTCGATGTAAAAGTGGCGCTTTCTAATACAGCAAAGGTTATAGATAAAACAAAATACGATGTGTTTTCTCAAGGTGCAGGGCGTGTAGATCCTTATGCAGCAGCTCATCCGGAAATTCTTGCCTATGCACTTGATAGCGCAATTTTAGATGGAACTGGTGCAGTTACAGAAAACTTGAAAGGTACAGTTACTTTCGGTCCACAATCACTTAAAGACCGAGATATTTCTGTAACGAAACAAGTTTTAGTAAAAGATATTAAAGGCAACGGCGGCAATTATAACGTATCAATTGATGTGACAAAAACATTTGGTGATGCAACTGTTACAGTAGATCAGCCGACATTTAATCTAGATGGTGAGCAAGTTTTAAATATTACATTAACTGCTTCAAAAGCTACGGCACCAAAAGGCTCTGAAATACTAGGGTATATTTACATCAACGGTGGAGATACAGAAATTTCATTGCCATTCGCAGCTGACTTCAGCGGCGCGGCAGTAACTGAAATTAAAGATTTTAAAATTACAGAAACAGACCTATCCTTTAACGGAGATGGCGTGAAAGACTCAGCTGTACTTTCATTCACATTAACTGGAGATGTAACAACTAACTATATCGAGCTTTGGGATATTATGAATCCTGAAGGTGGAGAATATGGAGACGGCTACATTGGTTATCTACATGCAGGTACTGCGCTAGCAAAAGGCTCTTACACGCTGAAGGTTGGTGGGCAGTACAAACCATGGGGAACAAAACCTGCCACAACGATTCCAGATGGTCTGTATACAATTGACTTCACCGGTCTTGCAGCATCTGGTGTAGTTTCCGATTATGTTGGACCAATTGTCGTGAAAACGACTAAACCAGAAATTACTGGTGCAGTAGCTAAAGGTGTCGCTACAGGACAGGTAACAGATAAGTATATCGACTACAATGAAGAGTTATATTTATACGGTTTAGATTACAATTTAAATGATAAATTAAAAGCTTCCTATGTTTCGACGGTAAATGGCAAAGTACAAGCGCCAGTTGCTTTTGAATTAAATCAAGACGGTAGTTTCACATTCCCAGTAACAGCAGAAACTAATGCTGTATCAGTAATAATTAAGGACGCTGCCGGGAATGTTGGTGAAGCAAGGATATATGAAAAAGAAATAGTAGAACCAGTAGTAGCACTTTCTGTAAATCCAACTAAACTAGATCTAACAGCTGGAGAAACTGCGCAACTTACGGTAACAGAAACGTCAACGCCTGCAGAAGGCGAGGCAACAGAGGAAGACGTAACTTCAAAAGCTACTTATGTTGTTGGAGATGAAAATGTTGCAACAATAGTAAATGGATTAGTAACTGCAGTAGGTGAGGGCACGACTACAATTACTATTTCATACGGGGATAATGAAGTTACTGTAAATGTTACAGTTAAAGCACCTGTTGTAGAAGTACCAAAAGTAACACTAGAAATTGACCAAGCTCAGGTTGAAACTAGAATAGGTAAAGAAGTTACAGTTAAGATTACTGAAGTAACTACTTTTGATGGTAAAACAACAGAAAAAGATGTTACAAAGCTTGCAACCTACGAAGTAGCGAATGATAAAATAGCTACTGTAAAAGCAGGGACTGTAAAAGGAAAAGGTCAAGGTAATACGACGATTACGGTTACGTATGGTGAGCACACGCTAACATTTGATGTGTTGGTTGTAAAGCCAGGGAATGACAATGATAATGGCAATGGCAATGGCAACGGCAATGGCAATGGCAACGGCAATGGCAACGGCAACGGCAACGGCAACGGCAACGGCAACGGCAACGGCAATGGCAATGGCAATGGCAATGGCAATGGCAATGGCAATGGCAATGGCAATGGCAACGGCAATGGTAATGGTAATGGCAATGGCAATGGCAATGGCAATGGCAATGGCAATGGCAATGGCAACGGCAATGGTAATAAAAATAATAATGAAGTTACCGAGTTATAATTAATTTCAGTTCAAGCAAAAAGAGAAATTGCACAGCGCAATTTCTCTTTTTGGTATTTATTATAAAGCATTCCCTTTAAAAAGATTATCTCCTACTTAAACTAACTGTGACATATTCTATGCATAATAAAACCGCACTTACTTATGATACGGTTCACCTTAACGCCTCCAAATGAGGAATAAAAAATGGATCCCCATATGTTGTATGAGAGATCCTTCTTTTTACTCGTTTCAAACTATAAGTTCGATACGATTAGACCAAAAGGCCGTGGAGTGCTCCTAGTAAGGTAAAAATGATAAGATGGTCACCAATTGCAATTAAAAAATTTCTCTTATTTACGAGTCCAAATAAAGTATTTTTCAAATAAACAATTGAAATAAGAATACCAATTATACCTCCTATAGCAGCACCTTCTAACAAACTATTTGAACTAGTCGCTTGCACGAGAATTGCAATAAAAATGGAACTAATAAAGGCAACGATTACTGAAATCACATATTTTAACGCACCTTTGCTTTGATTTCCCTTCCCTACTAATATGGAATAATAGATCGCTCCATAAATCATATACAAGATTCCACCAATAAGAATAGCAAGATAATTTAACGCACTTACATCAATTGACATACATTTACCCCCGATTTATTTAGCTCTGTTCCACGATCTTCAATTTTTTTAATGGCATGGCACAGCTTTGGCATTTTTTAAATTCTTTCCCTATTACCTTTATTAATCTTCTAATGTTTTATAAATCTTTTTGACTCTTTTTAATTGTGGTGCTGTTAGGTATTTTTCTCTTTTTCGTAACACATTCAATAATTCCTCTTTATTTTCATCTGTTACGGCTAAAAGCGTACTTTCTGAATGCTGAGGAATTTCCTTTGGTCTGCAATTCTCAAGGTGATGGAGTAATATTGGAAAAATCACATCATTGTTTTCCTTACTGACGGCTGCTAGCTTCGCAAGAGTTAGGACACCTTTATCAATTGTAATAACTGAACCAACTTTCATAGCACTTTTTAATATATCAAGATGAGCCATAATGGTTTCTGATGCTCCCTCGGCAATCGTTGCTAATGCCGTCATTCCGCCCCAGACCAAACGATTATTACGGCTTTTTAGCAACTCTATAAAAGTCAGGACATACTTACTTATGAGTTCTGGTTTAACTTGCCCAATTTCGTACGCTACTTTAATACAATCGTATTGAATCTTTTTATCTTTGCAAGTTAGGTTTTCAATTATTTCTTCTATGCCCGTATAATTTTCTTCATTAGCTAATTTATGTGCCAACTCAATATTTGGCACTTCATCATTTCGACTTAGTTGAGAAGCTAACAGGTTCACAACTGACATGATTATCCCTCATTTACCAAATTTATTTTATGTATATACATTATCACATTTAACCTTTAACGAATCTGTTAACGAAATAAATTTAACCTCTTCATTTTTACAAATACAAATTATGTTTCTTATTCTATTTGAATGGTTTGCTTCTGTTGATAAAATTGGATTTTTCACTGTCATTTTTGCATTAAACCTAAGAACATACTTTAGATAATAGGTATCTTCATCTAGGAGATAGTATCGTTTAATATTAGCAATATTATTGCAATATAAATGCCATGAACGTAAACAAATTAACACCTCCTTGTTCTTTTTCTCAGAAAAAACTATGTTACGATTATTTTAAATTAACAACTAAGAACGAACATGGAGGATTAATGAATGCTTAAAAAAATTATTTCAATTGTACCAGTTGCAATGCTCTCGGCAACTTTAGGTGCTAATGTTCAAGCTGCAACGATTACCGTACAAAAAGGGGATACCCTTTGGGATTTATCCCATGCACATAATACATCTGTAGAAAATATCAAAACGTTGAATCAAATTACTACTAACCTTATTCACCCTGGCGATGTCCTTACCATTGCACAACAATATACCGTTAAGCAAGGCGATACATTATGGGACATAGCCGTTGATCATCAAGTAACCGTTTCGCAAATTAAAGAATGGAACCAATTACATACGGACCTCATTCATCCAGGTTTAAATCTATCCATCATTGATGGTACAAAAACTAGTACGGCTGTAACTGACAAACCAATAAAGTCTGCAGCACATGAATCAAAGGAAACTACAACTTCAGTAACAAATAATACAACTTCAACGGAGAGTAAACATGAAGCAACTGCTTCAGCAACAATTAATACTGCTTCAAAGGAGAGTGCACCTGAAGCAACTGCTCCAGCAACAACTAATACAGCTTCAACGGAGAGTGCACCTGAAGCAACTGCTCCAGCAACAACTAATACAGCTTCAAAGAATAATGCACCTGAAGCAACCGCTCCAGCAACAGCTTCAAAGGAAATTATAGTGGAAGCTTCAGCCTATACGGCTTCATGTGAGGGATGTTCTGGTATTACTGCTACTGGAATTAACCTTAAAACAAACCCAAATGCAAAGGTCATCTCAGTTGATCCAACTATCATTCCACTTGGTAGTAAAGTTTATGTAGAAGGCTATGGCGAAGCGATCGCAGGGGATACTGGCGGAGCCATTAAAGGAAATCGAATCGATGTCTTTTTCCCTTCTCAACAGGATGCAATCAATTTTGGAGTAAAACAATTAAAGGTAACCATATTAAACTAACATATCTCTATTCCCATCCTATCCTTAGGATTTAATATATATGAACAAAAAGGTGACTTGAATCCTTATACAAAGCAAAAAAGGACCAGATTAGGTTCGTTATTGTCTCACTTACTTCTTCTCAACGTTCCAGGTGGTTCATTTAAAAACCGAGCTTACTTATGATGCGGTTCACCGTAATAGGCTTAAGTGCGATTTTTATACAACGCTTAAATATAAATCGAATGTGTCCTCAGTTTTATGTATTCTGTGTAACGTATACACAGAATACATAATTAATTAATATTTCACAGGTTGCTATGCTATATTATATAAGTAGTAAACAACAATTATTGACATCGAGTAATGGTAATTTTAGATTGAACAAATTAGCGTTATTGGGTGCCAAACCCATTAGAGTTCTTCAGGAACAAAGAATTCTACCGCAGCATCTCCTTGTGAGATGTTGCCTTTTTTGTTTCCATGAAATTTTTTGGGGCTATCAATTAAAATCATAAACAAAAGCGCTTTACCATAAACGTAAATAATAGCATTTTCAATGTTACCTTCTGCGGAAATTTATATTTTCTTACTCAATCAATTAAAACCACCTAAGACGTTGCAAATTCAACGTCCTAAATGGTCTTTTTTAAAACCGCACTTACTTATGATACGGTTCACCCTTCATAATCCTAAAACTTCTATAAACCTGCTCTACCAAAACAAGCTTCATTAGCTGATGTGGTAATGTCATCTTTCCAAAGGATTGTTGCTCATCAGCTCGTTTCAACACATCATCGTGTAAACCAAGGGAGCCGCCGATAACGAATGCGATTTTACTTTTGCCGTAGGTCATGAGGGATTCAAGATCTGCCGCCATTTGTTCAGAGGTTTTCATTTTGCCGTTAATGGCTAGGGCGATAACGTATGTATCTGGGCTGATTTTAGATAGAATACGTTCACCCTCTTTTTTCTTTACGATTTCCATTTCTGCTTCGCTTAGCTGCTCGGGTGCTTTTTCATCTGGTACTTCGATTAGATCCATTTTTGCGTAGCCACCGAGACGTTTTACGTATTCATCTATTCCCATTTTTAAGTACTTTTCTTTTAGTTTTCCGACTGATACAATCGTTATATTCACACGTTATCCACCTTTACAATTCATTTACAAACAAATTATCCACAAAAGTTATCAACATATCCACAAGCGATTCCTATATCTTGTGTAAAGTTATTTACTTGATACAAGATATTCTGCAGGTCGTTCACAGTAGCTACATTTTGTGGATAACTTTTTATCCTCTTCGATTTTATCCATAATTGGGAACTCTTTTTGCTCTGCCACAAACATGTCTAAAGCGTGTTCTATATGGTTTTCACAGCTGTATTTTTCCATTTTTGCACCTCTTCTTATTTTCCGAAATTTCCACAAACTTATTCACAATTCAGTCTATGTTATCCACAATCTATTGTAACAAAGGTCAGGCGAGTATGGAAGAATAGGCTTTCTAGCGCCACTCGCCGTGTATATGCTATTATTCACAATTTTCTAGTTATCCACAATATTTTCTTAATCATTCTTAGCGAAGCAGCTCATCGGACGTCCCCAGGAAGCTTTGCTCTACGCGAAAAGCGTCAGCGACAAATGTTGTATCTGTGCGAAAGCGTAGCGACCGCAACAACAAATGTTTTCTGTAGCGAAAGCAAAGCGGCAGCTACAAAGCGCTCGGTCAAAACGTTTTGCTGAAAAGCCATACTTTAATATGACACCTTAATTTCATTGACTCAACAACAGAAAAAATCAGTGGAGATCATATAATCCCCACTGATTTTTAATTTACAATGAATCGCTATTTGTTAATGTTAGTGATAGATCCACTAATTTACCTTGGCGGTATACTTTCATCGTTAATTTATCACCAATTTTTTTGTCGTTATATAAATGTTTGCGTAAATCGATTGCTGTTTCGATTTTTTGGCCATCCATTTCAACAATTACATCGTATTGTTTAACGCCTGCTTTTGAAGCTGGGGAGTTCCCCACAACATCTGTAATAACAACACCTGTTGTTAAGTCTTTTGGCAAGTTTAACGTTTGCTGTTGATAGAATGCCGGAACATCCGTTAAGTCTAATAATGAGACACCCATTGTTGGACGTTTCATTTCACCATTTGCCTCTAACTCCTCGATAATTGGAATTGCTGAGTTAATCGGAATTGAGAAACCTAAACCTTCAACAGAAGATTCCGCAATTTTCATGGAGTTAATGCCGACTAATTCACCAGCAAGGTTTACAAGTGCACCACCACTATTACCCGGATTGATAGCTGCGTCTGTTTGTAATACTTCTTGCTGCCAATCTATATTGCCATCATTGTTTATGTCAACTGGTACAGAACGATCCTTACCAGAAACAACACCTGTAGTAACAGAACCATAGAATTCTAAGCCAAGTGGGTTACCAATCGCAATTACTGTTTCACCTTGTTTTAATACATCTGAGTTACCAAATGTCGCTACTGTCTTAACATCTTTAGAGCTGATTGAAATGACTGCTAAGTCTGTCCAAACATCGTGACCAACTAATTGTGCTACTTCTTTCGTTCCATCTGGCATTGTTACTTCTAACTGTTTTGCACCTTCAATAACATGGTTATTTGTCACGATAAAGGCTTTATCACCTTGAACTTTGTAAATAACACCCGAACCGCTTCCTGCAGGCTGTTCTGTTGAAGATTGCGGACTCCAGAATCCGCCACTTGATACTTCTTGAATATTTGTGATCCCTACAACAGCATCTGAAGCCTTATCTACTGCTTTCGTAACATCAGTTGTCACTTCTGTTGCAACTTGATTAATGGTCGTTTCATTTTTATTACCTGTGCTACTTGTCGTTGTACCTGGCATTTGATTGACAAGTCCAGGCATCATGAGCCAAACGAGTAAAGCGCCTATGATGACACCGATAAAACCGGTAAATAAATAACCGCCTTTACCTCCGCCACCGCCTTTCTTTTTATGACGCTTCTCTTGCGTTTCTCGCTCCTCCTGTTCGAGTCGCTCCTGAAGTGGTGATCTTTGTATTTCATCATTTTTTAGGGAGTCATTGTTTTTATCATCATCTTGAAAATAGCTCATTCGTCCTCATCCTTTCCGTTATTAGTATTGGTTAGTTGTTAC
Source organism: Lysinibacillus sp. 10T31 (assembly GCF_056394365.1). Taxonomy (NCBI): domain Bacteria; kingdom Bacillati; phylum Bacillota; class Bacilli; order Caryophanales; family Bacillaceae; genus Lysinibacillus; species Lysinibacillus sp. 10T31. The sequence continues at coordinate 21,899 of NZ_JBFTHS010000039.1, read as the reverse complement.
CCTAATATTACAATTCAAACATTAAAATCAGATGAAAAATAAATAAAATGAACATAAAAATGGCTGTTCAATTCATTTTCTATAAAATGTAATTGAACAGCCTCATTAAAGCTTCATTTTTTTATTGAATTTTAAACTGTAACTAATTTCGTTGGCTCTTCTGCATCTGTATCAAATAAATTTAAATACTCACCAACAATAATGCCGCAAGATTGCAAAGTTTGTGTAACACTCATTCGCGCAAGCTCTTTCATGTTATTATCTTTACTTAAATGTGATAAGTATATATTTGTTGGTTTTTCAAATACTACGTCACTCATTGCGATAGCTGCATCCTCATTTGAAACGTGCCCTACATCACTTAAAATACGACGTTTTATAGACCATGGGTAACGCCCCATTTGCAGCATATTCACATCGTGGTTACTTTCAAATACAAAGGAATCAGCACCTCGAATAATCCCTTTCATTCGGTCACTGACATAGCCTGTATCCGTAATTACAACAAGCTTGCGCCCATCTTCATGAAAGCTATAAAACATTGGATCTGCTGCATCATGTGATACAGCAAAAGATTCAACAGCCAATGAACCAAAATGCTTTACAGTATCCATTTCAAATTCAAAACGTTGCTCTATAGGTATATCACCGACTAGCCCGTCCATTGCCTGCCACGTTTTGGCGTTAGCATAAACAGGTACATTATATTTTCGTGCCAATACCCCTATTCCTTTAATATGATCACTATGCTCATGTGTAACGAAAATGCCACTTAGCTGTTTCATATTGCGGTCGACTTTTGTAAATAGTTGCTCCATCTTTTTGCCACTAAGACCCGCATCGACAATAAATGCATGATCATCATTCTCTACATAAATCGAATTTCCTGTACTGCCACTTGCTAAAACACTAAATCGCATTATTCAACTCCCCAGTCTTCCTCTTCAGCCTCTTGCTTGTCTCCTTGGATTTCAATAATTTTTCCATCAATAGCATCAACGAAATACTCTTCTATTTCTCCGTCCGGTAATTCCACTTGTACTTCCCATGTTGGTATCAACACTTGTGTTTGTGTTAAATTACTAAATGTCGAGTAACCTAACTTCACTTGCTTAATACGTGATTCTGATTTTAATAGTCCTTTATTATATAGTGTCTGGAAAATTTGAAGTGGTGGTATGACCGTTTCCTGTTGCTCCATCTCTTCGATATTATCAATCATTGTCTGCTCATACATTATCACTTCGTTATCTAAATTCCACTGTACTTTTAATACGGCACTATCATTGTAATAGAACATTCGATTATTTTTCTTCTGGAAGAAGACTGCCACCCGTTCTTCACGATCTACCTTCCATAATGCATAAGAATCTCCCTCTTTAACGTTTGCATGGACAAAATCAGTAAAACTTGCATCATCATTAATATTTCGTAATTTCACTGGGTTAATAAAATTAGCACGTATATGTGCATGTGTCTCATCAGTGAATCTTATTTGCTGATTGTCATCGGGAAAATCATCTTTTTTAAAATTATGCACTTTTCCTGTAATGTAAGTAGCAGATTCATTACTATTCGGCAGTGGTCCGTACGTAATATTATCATCCTTTAAACGGGCTTCTATTGTTTTTTCACCTAGTATTTCTACGCTCTGCGCTTCATTATAGCGATTTAAATACAACGAATATAAGAAGATATTTAAGATTAAAAAAACGAATATAAAAATAGATTTTGTTCTATTCCAATCCATTTTTGACACCCCCTAATATGTCAGGCGTCAGTTTCGTCGATATACCGTTACGAATAACAAACCAGCATGGCTCTAATGTCACTATTGTGCTTTGATCATGAGTTAAATAGAAGCCCACAACAATATCATCTATATCTGATAAATCAATGTTATTTAGTTTTTTAATCTTTTCAACGATTTCCGATCCTGAAGGAAGTTCTTTTATCTCTTTTTCAGATGGAATATCTTTTTCAAAAGAAAAGTATGGACGTTTGTAGCGGAAAATACGTTTATCTCCCCAAACGGTTGTAATTCGGTTTATTGCCTGATCACTAAAAATCGGTACTCCATGTAAATATAGCTGATAATCTAATTGATTATTGCTTGTACTTGTTGATACTAAGCGATAATCATCTGTAAAACCACCGTGTTCATTGATAAATTCAAAGCTATCCGTAAAGAGCTTGGAAGGCTCTATTCTTACACTACTTTCTGCAGCTGGATATACATAGGCCAATGATTTCACTTTCGAATCAATCACCATCCGTGACATTCCATCTTGATATTTTTCAGTAGTTGCACTTTCATCAGTGCGCAAGACATTGTTTAGATTTGTAAATAACACATTCTTAAATAATTCAGGTTTCTCTTCGATAAAATACGTATATTTTGCTGATTCAATTTTATCGTTTGCAATATATAGTGAGATAAAGCCATCTCGCTCCACTTCTTTAAAAGTGCTATATGTTTTCGCTGGCTCAATAATATTTCTTACAAATTGATTAGCATTTTCAAGACTTACATGTGAACGCATCAATAATTCATTATTACCACTAAGGAAAAACACTTGTAAGTCTTTGTTATTATAATTACTCCAATCTATAATCATACGATTAAAGGTTGTTTCCGGTAGTTCCTTATCGGCGAACTGAAAAATTGTGTTAAAAGCAGAGTAAGGAATCTCACCAGGAAAAAAGACAGTCATACAATTATTAGTACGAATCATCTCGTTTACAGTGTCGGCCTTAAGATTAGTGTCCATGGGCATTAGATCTAGGACATTCCATCCTTGAAATGCCTCCATAATATCAACCATTGCGCCATTAGATACTGTACCTGTAAATTCCTTATCAAAACGATAAATAGCTTTATAAGGACGAATTACATCCTTCATTTCTTTTTGTGGTCCAATTAGAATTTCTTTTCCTTCAGTCTGTTCAATATATTTATAATCTGGCGTGTATGTCCAAATCATAAAGGTTAAAACCACACTTAGGATAACGAGTAGGAATAAAACAACTGATTTAACTGGTTCTATATATTTCATTCCCACTCACCTGCCTCGTCAAAATCATCTAAATTAAGTGGTAATGTGAAGAAAACCGTTGTTCCATGTCCTTCTTCACTTTCAGCCCATATTTTACCGCCATGAGCTTCAATCATTTCCCTGGCAATAGCTAGTCCTAGACCAGTGCCTCCCATAGAACGAGCTCGAGCTCGATCTACTCGATAGAAACGCTCAAAAATACGTCCTACATTTTCCTTAGGAATTCCCATACCATCATCGGAAATCATAACCTTCAGCATATCTTCTTGCGCTGTAAAGCCAAAGCGAATATTACCTCCATCGGGTGAATACTTAATAGCATTGGAAATGATATTATCGATAACTTGTGTCACCTTATCCGTATCGATTTCTACATAATAAGATGCCTCTGGGAATAAACGTTCAAACCTCACTTTGTCTGACTTAGACATTTCAAAACGATCGATAATACGGTTAAAGAATGAATTAAATAGAACAATATCTTGATTCAGCTCATAATCTGAACTATCCATTCGTGATAACTGCAATAAGTCATTCACTAAGCGGATCATACGCTCTGTCTCTGTTTGTGTGACATTCAAAAATGTTGGAGCAATATTTTCATCTTTCCATGCACCGTCTGCTAACGCCTCTAAATAACTACGCATCGTCGTTAATGGTGTCCTTAATTCATGTGACACATTTGATACAAATTCCCGGCGATCCATCTCTATTTTTTCCTGTTCCGTAATATCGTGCAGTACAGTAATTAGACCATTAATAAAGCCCGTTTCTTTTTGAATAACAGAGAAATTCGCACGTAAAATATACGGTGCGTCTGCTGTACTGAAATTTAAATTCACCGCATCATTCATGTGAATTAAATCCTCAAAACTATACTCTTGGTCAATACCTAAAACTGATGCAATCGGACGACCTAATGTAATATCTCTTGAAATATGCAGCAGCTCTAGTGCGGGATCATTAATAAGAATGATACGCCCTTTTCGATCTGTCGCAATAACACCATCCGTCATATTACTAAGGACCGAATCGAGCTTTCGCCGTTCTGCCTCTGTAGTTGATTGCGCCTCCTGCAAGCGATTCGTTAAATGATTAAAGGTTATAGCAAGCTGCCCTATCTCATCTGTACCATAAACCCGCACTTTTCGAGAATAGTTACCCTTTGCCATCGCCTGTGCCTGCTTACGCATATCTGCAATTGGCTGTGTAATTGTTCGTGCCACTAAAATTCCTAAAAAAATAGTAATCACCAAGGACACTGCTGTACCACCAAGGAAAATACGGTTAATATCATTCACTTGTTCAAAAACAGATTCAATATTGGCTTCAATGTAGAGTACCCCTATGATTTCATCATCAGGACCTGCACCATCTCGAATTGGCGATGCTAACACCCACACTCGATTTCTTGTTTTATTATCAAGTTTAATGTTTTCAAATAACGTTTCTGCAGAGATAGCACGGCGTACGAGATCATTATTCGAGCGCTGTCCAATCAAACTTTGATTGTCTACCTCAGATGTGGCGCGAATACGCTGTCTATTATCGATGACACGGATTTCTAAAATATCTCCATTAGAAACTTCCTTCAACCCCGTGGAAAACTCCATTACAATCGTTTTCAAGCTCTCTTCAAGAGATGGCATACTTTCATCGCGTTCTTTTAACATTTCTTCACGAATGCTATATTCCATCAAATCGACACGTTGAAAAATGGATTCTCGGAAGTTGCTTTTTAAATTTTGCTCTAATTCATTCGCAAAATAAATCCCTATTATTTGCAAGGCAAGCAGGATTAGTAAAATATAAATTAGTACTAGCTTGACATGAATTGATTTAAAAAAGCTTACTTTCTGCATTCCTTTTTACTCCTGTTCAGGATTTCGTAAATAATAACCTACACCACGGCGTGTGACAATCCAAGCTGGATGACTAGGATTGTCCTCTATTTTTTCTCGTAAACGACGAATTGTTACATCTACTGTTCGTACATCGCCGAAATAGTCATAGCCCCACACAGTTTGTAGTAAATGTTCACGCGTCATTACTTGACCGATATGCTTCCCTAAGTAATGTAATAGTTCAAACTCTCTGTGTGTTAGTTCAATTGCTTCATCACGTTTCAATACTAAGTAAGCATCTGGCTGAATAACAAGAGAGCCTACTACAATTTCATTGGACTCTTCTTCAACCTCTTCGGCAGTAGGGGCTACTACCTGTAAGCGACGCATATTTGCCTTTACACGTGCAATAAGCTCACGTGTACTAAATGGCTTTGTCACATAATCATCTGCGCCCATTTCTAGTCCTAATACTTTATCAATCTCAGACCCTTTTGCAGTTAGCATAATGATAGGGAAATCGTATTTTTTTCGTACTTCTCTACAAACTTCCATCCCATCACGCTTAGGTAACATTATATCTAAAAGCATTAAATCTGGTTGCTCTTCCTCAACTTTCTCTAGTGCTTCATCTCCATCATAAGCACAAATAACTTTGTAGCCTTCTTTTATTAAATTAAACTGTAAAATATCTGCGATTGGTTTTTCATCGTCAACAACTAAAATGGTTTTGTCCATATTTTTTCTCCCTTTCGCTTTTTATCTATTTTTAAACGATTGTATTTATCAATTACGCCTCGACATAATTACGTCTGGATTCGGCTTTGTGCTTGGGCCTGCGTGATGCAGGTCAGTTAGCCGTTATCGCATGGATGCGATGATTTTAGGCTAACATCCTTTATTGAACTCCTTTCCGAATCCATGACATCCGCCGGAGGCTTTGGGCCAACGTGATGTTGGTCACTCAGTCGTTGCCACAGGAAGTGGCGTTCTTAGACTGAGTTCCTTTATTTCAGCGGACATCCACTGAAAAATAACTTCAACTCGCATTAACTCACCACCTATAAGGATGTGAGACTTCTATAGCTTTCGCTACCAAAATACTTGTACCTGTCGCTTCGCTTTCGGTCAAAAGTCATCTGCTGAAAGAAGTTAAAATCACTACTCTAACTCTACCATGCTTTTAACTTCTATGCATTATTCTAAATCCTAAGACATTTTACGATATTGTTTTAAACTATGTTTCGACAAATATTTCTCGGGAAATAACATAGATTTATATACGAAGTATACAAAAAGACAGTCCTATTTTGGACTGCCTTCTATTCGAACTGATTAACGCCCTACATATGATAATGGGTTTTCTAACGAACCCTCTTTCTCAACTTCAAAGTGTAGATGTGTACCTGTTGAATTTCCAGTAGAGCCCATAATACCTATAACAGAACCTTTTTCTACCACTTGCCCTACTTCCACATTAATTGAAGATAGGTGTCCGTAAAGCGTTGTATAACCATTATTATGATTAATCACGATACGATTACCGTAGCTACCAGAGACACCAGCTGCGACAACAACACCATTATCTGAAGCTAAAATATTATAATTACTAGGACGGGCAATATCAATACCACGATGGAGTTCTCCCCAACGTTGACCCATTCCACTTGAAATATAGCCACCCACTGTAGGCCAAGTAAATTCACCCGTACCCCGAGAAGAAATCACCTTCGTACCAACTACTTCAATTTCGTCAACCGGTTGTTGTATGATTTCTTCTTCTAACGCAACTTTGGATATACGAGTTCCATTCTCAGACGTTAATAAATAAGATGTTTCTTTACTTCCTTTAACACCTTGTTGTTTAATCACTTTCTCACCTTTATACATCGTCAGATCTTCTTCAACTATTTTCTTAAACGGAATTTGTTCAGTAACTTTCTTCTCCTGTTTTACTTCTAGTGTTACAAATGGTTTAGCGACTGTTACGTTTAATGCTTGTCCGATTTGTAAAACTGTATCAACAGTAATATCAGGATTTAACGCTAATAGCTCAGTTGTTGTTAATCCATGTTTTTGGGCAACTGAGCCTAAAACATCACCTGATTGAATTTTATATGTTTCTTGCTCGAGAGAACCCGTCATTAAATATTTCACAGCTTCCTCAGGTGCTACGATAGCATTTGGTGCTACTTTTTGTGTTGTACCTGAAACTTCCTGTTTAAAAGAAATATCTAAAAGGCGCGTTTCACCAATCTGTAAAGGTGGAATATTCGTAGATTGCTGGTTAACATATATACTATTTAGCTCTTGCTGTGAAACATATTGTAGCTTTAGCATACGAATAGTATCATCATAGGCTTTTGTATCTTTTAAAGAAATTACAGGCTTATTATCTACAAATAATGTAAATGCTGGCGATTTAACTACTAGAGATTGCTCTAATTTCTCCAAAATTTTTGTATCTTTAGTTTGATTACTAAATACTGTCTCTGGGATTATTTTAACAGAAGAACTAGTATCGATAGATAACTCTCTGTATTGTTGACTTGCCTCTTTTCCCTTTGATGCAATGATTTCTTCGTTAGCTTGCTCATTAGAGACTGCATCTATATATTTATTTCCCACGTAAACGTGATCATGTTTATTTAAATCTTCTTTATGATTTTCTTTTGCAAAACCTACATTAAACGTTAAACTTGTCATTAAAACTGTAATAATGGATACCTTTTTAATTGAAGAAAAATTGTATGTGAATCTATTGTTTTTTTCTTTTCTTAACCAAGACGAACTCATCAATAAAGCTCCTTCCAACTTCAACCTATAGTAGGATTAATTACCCACAACGATTTTTTGCACCAATATACTGTACCATAAAGAAAATAAGGTTTGACTGTTTTCATCTTTTTGTAATGTAAATGTATTAATTCTCTACTAATTGTTACATAATCCCTATTTTTGTAGCTATTAATAAAATATTAGTCTTATCAATAAATACAATTTTAGGTGTGGATTTTTTTTTTCCGTCGGGTACTTTCCAAGGGGAGTCTAGACCTTAATCCGCTCAACATCCACCCCAAGTTGATTGATTAAGTGCTTTAAATGCATTTGTAGTGTTTGCATAAACCTGTAATACTCAAATTATTTTTAGTATAATTTTAGACATATCACTTTTTGATATTTAAATATTCTGATAAAATAGAAATAAGATACACTAGTTGAATGGAGTGATTAATTTGAATGTTTTACAAACCTCTGGAATAACCCCTAAAGTAAGAAAGCCCCAAAGTAAGAATCCCGTTCGAAAACTCATAATTAGGACCATTATGGTGGCATTAGGTGCATTCATTATGGCACTGGGGCTGGAGCTATTTTTAGTACCAAACCACATTATGGATGGTGGAATCGTAGGTGTTTCCATTATTACTTCTCATTTATTAAATTTACCCCTTGGTATTTTCATCTTCATTTTAAACTTACCTTTCATCTTTTTAGGCTATAAACAAATCGGTAAAACCTTTGCACTTTCCACAGGGCTCGGAATTACTGTACTCTCATTAACAACGCTCTTCTTACATAATCTAAACCCGTTTACTCAAGATACGCTATTGGCCACAGTTTTTGGAGGCATGATTTTAGGTATTGGTGTCGGCATCGTCATTCGTTATGGTGGTTCATTAGATGGGACAGAAATTTTAGCTATTTTATTTAATAGAAAAACACCGTTCTCCGTTGGTGAAATTATTATGTTCTGCAATTTACTCATCTTTGCGGTAGCGGGGTTTGTATTCACATGGGAACAAGCCATGTACTCTATTCTGGCATACTATATTGCCTATAAAATGATCGACATCGTCATTCAAGGGATGGAGGAATCAAAATCCGTTTATATCATAAGTGATGAAATTGATGAAATTGGGCAGACCATTATGGACCGACTAGGTCGAGGTGTAACCTTCCTTCATGGTGAGGGGGCTTATACAGGGAACGATAAAAAAGTAATTTTTACCGTCATTACTCGATTAGAGGAATCCAAACTTAAATCAATCGTCGCTGAAATAGATGATCATGCATTTCTAGCAATTGGTAATATTGCAGAGGTTAGAGGTGGTCGCTTCAAGAAGAAAGATATTCACTAATGACAAAAGGGGCGTACCGTATATGGCACGTCCCTTTAATGTTGTAAAAAAATATAACATCTATGAAATTAAGTATGGCTCTTAGGCAAAACAAGGGGGTGATTTCCGTTCCGACTGAGCGCTTTCCTGGGGGCGTCCGATGAGCCGCTTCACTCGCGCTGCTCGCTCCAGGGTCTCATCTGTGACGCTGATCCCCAAGGAGTCGCTCAGTCTCCACTCCAATCACCTACTTCACTTAGTGTATCTTTTGCATATCACTCTAATATGAGAAAATATAGAACTTTGTTTTTTGTACAAAAGCGAGGCGACAATAACAAATGTCTTTGCAAAGCGTAGCTACATCAAATGTAACATAACATCACTGTTATATTTCTATTCTGTCTGATTATGGAAGCAGCCCTAACGTTCACTTTGGAATACATAAAATATATCCTACATTAAGGGCAATAAGTCCTCTCTCACCTCAAAATTCAGTGACAGCAAAGAGATTTGGTATAAAAAAGGACGTACCGCATATGGTACGCCCTTTTATGATTTATCATTATTTTGCTTCCCAAACGTCCACTAAAACGTTCGTTTGTTCACGTGCAGGACCAACAGAGAAAGTAGCAATTTCAATACCAGTTAATTCACTCACACGTTCTACATAGCGTCGTGCATTCTCAGGTAGCTCTTCTAATGTTTTGCAGCCTGTAACATCTTCTGACCAGCCTGGAAGCTCTTCATAAACTGGTTCACATTGTTCAATAATATGAAGATTTGCTGGATATTCAGTAATCGTTTCATCTTTATATTTATACGCTGTACAAATTTTAACTGTTTCTAAGCCAGATAAAACATCAATTGAGTTAAGCGCAAGATGCGTAATACCACTTACTCGACGTGAGTGGCGCACAACTACTGTATCAAACCAACCTACACGACGTGGGCGGCCAGTTGTTGTACCGTATTCACGACCAACTTCACGAATTTGTTGACCTACTTCATCAAATAATTCAGTTGGGAATGGTCCATCGCCAACACGAGAAGTATAGGCTTTAGATACACCAATAACACTTGAAACTCGTGAAGGACCGACACCAGCACCAATTGCTACACCGCCGGCAACAGGATTTGAAGATGTTACAAATGGATACGTACCTTGATCGACATCAAGTAAAATACCTTGTGCTCCTTCAAATAACACTTTGCCGCCTTCATCTAGTACATCGTTTAAGATTTTAGACGTGTCAGTTACATATTTTGCGATTTCTTGTCCATAGCCGTAATATTCCTCGAAAATTTCTTCGAATGTTACGCCTTCAACCTCGTAAAATTTCTCAAATAACTTATTCTTAATTGCTAAATTTTGACGTAGTTTTTCTTCAAATACATCTTTGTCTAGTAAATCAGCCATACGGATACCGATACGTGCTACTTTATCTTGATAACATGGTCCAATCCCTTTACAAGTCGTACCGATTTTGTTATCGCCACGGCTTTCCTCATCAGCGATATCTTGCTTAATATGATATGGCAAAATAACATGCGCACGATTAGAAATTCGTAAATTATCTGTATCAACGCCACGCTCTTGTAAGCCTCTAAGCTCAGTAACTAATGACTTTGGATTAACAACCAATCCATTTCCGATTACTGAAGTTTTTTCTTTATAGAAAATACCTGATGGAATTAAATGTAACTTATAAGTTTCACCATCAAATTTAATAGTATGTCCAGCATTATCACCGCCTGCAAAACGAGCGATTGCATCGGCTTTTTGTGAAAGGAAATCCGTAATTTTACCTTTTCCTTCGTCTCCCCACTGTGTTCCTACAACTACAACTGATGTCATAGTCAGCACCTCCGTTAGATACGATTTGTATCTCAATTTTTAAGCCGTTAATTATTGTATCAATGATAGAAACGCCTAGTCAACAAAAATACTTAAAAACACGAACGTAAAATCAAAAAATATGATTCAACGTTCGTGTTTAATAACAGAATGATATGAATATTATCTAACATTCAGATTAATTCCGTCTTGGCGTAATCTCCAACGTTGAGTTCCTCTATAAAGAAGGAAGTTTTTCTTATGAATGAAGATAAATATTTAATCACGTGGAGGTGGTGGCGGCATTTGCGACCAATCCACATTAATGAATTTATTGAATTCTTTTTTAAAAGCAAGTGTAACTGTACCTGTTGGACCGTTACGCTGTTTAGCAATAATAATTTCAATCATATTTTTACTCTCGGACTCTTTATCGTAATAATCATCACGATATAAGAAGGCAACAATATCAGCATCTTGCTCAATACTTCCCGATTCACGTAAGTCACTCATCATAGGTCGCTTATCTTGACGTTGCTCAACGCCACGAGATAACTGTGATAGTGCAATGACTGGAACCTTTAATTCACGCGCTAAACCTTTTAAAGAACGTGAAATCTCAGATACCTCTTGCTGACGGTTCTCCCCTGGCTTACCACTACCTTGAATAAGCTGTAAATAATCGATTAAAATCATCCCGAGGCCATGCTCCTGTGCTAAACGTCGACATTTTGCTCGAATTTCATTGATACGTACACCTGGTGTATCATCAATAAAAATTCCGGAATTCGATAAACTTCCCATTGCCATAGTTAGTTTACCCCAATCTTCCGTTGTTAAAGCACCTGTACGTAAAACTTGTGCATCTATATTTCCCTCCGCACAAAGCATACGCATAACTAGCTGCTCAGCACCCATCTCTAGGGAGAAAATTGCAACATTTTCACGTGCTTGAACGGCAACACTTTGCGCAACATTCAATGCAAAGGCTGTTTTACCTACAGAAGGACGTGCCGCTACAATAATTAAATCGTTGCGCTGGAAGCCAGCTGTTATATGGTCTAAATCACGGAAGCCTGTCGGGATACCTGTAACATCACCTTTTTGTGATTGCATCTGTTCGATGTTATCAAAGGTTTCCACCAATACGTCTTTGACATGCTTAAAGTCACCCGCATTTTTACGATTGGCTACCTCCATCATTTTCTTCTCTGCTTCACCAAGTAATGCTTCTACCTCATCTTCACGAGTATAGCCATCTTCTACTATTTTAGTAGCTACACGTATTAAACGACGTAATAAGGCCTTTTCTTCGACAATTTTCGCATAGTGTGCGACGTTAGCAGCCGTAGGGACAGCATTGGCGAGCTCTAGTAAATACGATAGCCCGCCAACATCCTCAATTTCTTTTTTAGCTGATAATTCTTCAGTAACTGTTACAACATCTATCGCTTTTCCTTGATCACTTAAACGTAGCATCGTTTCGAAAATTTGCTTATGTGCATTATGATAAAAATCATCTGCTAGTAAAATTTCAGATGCAGTGATTAACGATTGAGGATCGAGGAAAATTGCACCGATAACCGATTGCTCTGCTTCCCGGTTATGCGGTGGAACGCGATCCATCATCGGTTCGTTCATGGATCGTCGCCCCTTATTCTTCCGTTACATGAACTTTTAATGCTGCAGATACTTCATGATGTAGTTTTACAGGTACATTTGTAAAGCCCAGCGCACGAATTCCATCACTTAAAGTCATTTTACGTTTATCAATTTTTATGCCATGCGTTTTTTGAAGCGCATCAGCAATTTGCTTTGTAGATACTGAACCAAATAGGCGACCACCTTCACCTGATTTTGCTTTTAATTCTACTGTTAAAGCTTCTAATTTTTCTTTTAATGCTTTCGCTTCAGCTAATTCTGCAGCAGCATTTTTAGCTTCTAAATTCTTTTGACCTTCTAATTGACTTAATGCTTGTGCATTTGCTTCGGCCGCATAGCCATTTTTAATTAAGAAGTTTTGTGCATAGCCGTCTGCTACATTTTTAACTTCCCCTTTTTTCCCTTTTCCTTTAACGTCTTTTAAAAATACTACTTTCATGATTCAGAACTCCCTTCGAGTACCTCATTTATGGCCTCTTCTAAATATTTTCTTACTCCAGCAATGGAATTTGCTTCGACTTGGCAAGCTGCATTCGTTAAATGCCCGCCGCCGCCTAGCTTTTCCATAACAAGTTGCACGTTTACTTCGCCAAGTGATCTTGCACTTATGCCGATTTTGCCATCTGAACGATGTGCAATGACAAAGGAAGCACCAACATCCTTCATTGTTAGTAAAATGTCTGCTGTTTGCGCAATTAGTACAGAATCATACACTTTCGCTTCCTCACCTACAGCAATAGCAATACCCGGCTTCACGAACTTAACAGTTTGCACTATTTTAGAACGCTCAATATACGTATCTACATCTTCTTTTAATAATCGTTGTACTAACACTGTATCTGCACCATTTGTCCTTAAATAAGAAGCCGCTTCAAACGTACGGGCTCCTGTACGCAGTGTAAAACTCTTCGTATCAACAATAATTCCCGCTAGCAATGCCGTAGCCTCTAGCATATTAATCTTCGCACGTTTTGGTTGGTACTCGAGTAACTCTGTTATAAGCTCAGCTGTGGACGATGCATATGGCTCCATATAAACAAGCGTTGGATTTTCTATAAAATCCTCGCTGCGACGATGGTGATCAATGACCACAACTTTTTCAGCCAGCTTCAATAGCTGTGATTCGATGACTAAATCCGGTTTATGCGTATCGACTATAACGAGTAAAGATTTTTCTGTCATTCTTGCTGCAGCTTCCTCTGGCGTTAGGAAATTTTCATAGAAATCCGATTTACTCTCTATTTCATTCATTAAACGTGTTACACTTCCGTTTAATTCTTCAAAATTTACGATAACATAGCCCTTCACATCATTCATTTGTGCCATTTTACGTACACCAACGGAGGCACCAATAGAGTCCATATCAGGGTTTTTATGTCCCATAACAAATACTTGGTCACTATCCTGAATTAAATCACGTAGTGCATGGGAAATAACACGTGCTCTAACGCGTGTACGTTTCTCAACAGGATTAGTTTTCCCGCCATAGAATTTTAACTTCCCTGAAGGTTGCTTGATAGCAACCTGGTCACCACCACGGCCTAAAACAAGATCTAAACTTGATTGTGCTAGTTCACCAAGTTCTACTAATGAAGATGATCCTGCGCCAACCCCAATACTTAATGTTAATGACATATTTTTTTGCGCTGTTTTTTCTCGAATTGTATCTAAAATGGCGAATTTTTTCTTTTCAAGTTCCATTAAAATAGATTCGTTTAATACAGCTAAAAAACGATCGGATGATATTCGCTTCACAAATATCCCTTGCTCAGCCGCCCAATCATTAACAATTGATGTCACCATCGTATTCGTTAAACTACGTGGCTGATCATCCATTGCTTGCGTAATTTCGTCATAGTTATCAACAAATAAAATCGCAATAACTGTACGATCTGCATAGTATTGTTTTTCAATAGCTATCTGCTCAGTGATATCAAAGAAATATAGTAAATTCTCTTCTTTTTTATAATAAACTCGATATTTACGATCACGGAGCGTAATCGTATCTTCGTTTGTTTCCTCGCTCTTCATTAGCACGTAAATGTCGTCAGATATATTAACGATTCCTTCACCTACTAAATTCTCCATATTTAAAACGCCTTGCATATATGGATTCGACCATTCTATTTCATATTGATCATTGACAAGTAAAATCCCAATTGGCATTTCAAGCAATGCCTCTTCCCCAACTTTTTTCATGCGGAAAGAGATAGATTCAATATGCTTTTCTGTTTCATCAAAGGTAATCTTTTCTACCTTCCACGTATAGGCCATTAATAGAACAAAACCTACACCATAACCGAAACCTATCCCGATATTCCAAATACATAGAAGCACGAACGTCACAATGCCAAAAATGGAAAGAACAAAAAGCGGATAGCGGATTGGTCGTTTTCTAAAAGTCCCCATTACATCAGCCCCTTATTCTTTAGTTTTCCCCTTCACAAGTGAACGTACGTCGAAACCTAAATCTACGATACCTAGCAATATCATAAAGGATGATAGTGGTAAGGCTAACAAAGTCGCTATCACTTTCACAACATTTGGCATTCCCTTTTTAGAAATAAAGTAATGTATAAAGGAAATCCCCTGCAGGATTAATAACATCCATAAAATATAAGAAACATTTAAAACAATAATATCTAATGTAGATCCAGATTCTGGACGCATAAATAAATTAATGCATAAAACAATCATGTAATACCATAAAACAGATCGTGGTAGACGCATATTTTGGAACGGTGCAAATTTCGGTACGTCTAAACCAAGACGTTTTAATATAGGTAAATTTAACATTATGATTATAAATGCTGTCATAAATGCAGAGATTGTTACTGTTGCAGGTATTGTCAGCTCAATTGTTTTTAACATAGCCTCAATTAGCTCTGGCTGAAACGCTTCTTGACCTGTCATAGTTTTTGCAAGTTCATTTGATTGCTCATAACTTTCGCGCAACAGCTCCGTGCTCATGTTAATGATATTGATACCAGCAAATTGAACATAAGCTACATAGACAATTGCCATTGACAGAAGAACAGTAACCCCAGATGACATGAATAGGTAAAGTTTGCTCTTCTTTTGATTAATTGCACTTCCTATAACGACACCAACTAATGCCAAAATAAAGGCAAATGGTAACATAGTTATGCCACTCGTTAAAGTGGTTAAGATACAAGCTACTACTGCTACAAATATTGATGAGGAACGCTTGTAATTTGCGCTATACCAAGCAATCGGTAGTGGGGCAAATATTAGACTTACTATAAAAATGAATGGTACATATGCAGAAATAAGCATTAGAATCGTAAAGATTGCGACCATCATTGAGCCTTGTACAAGCGCCTTTGTTTGATTATTCGGCATTGAAAACCTTCCTTTTTTCAGTCAAACTTACTGACCTTTATTGTACCATTTTTTCAGGTTGTTGAACAAAAAACGCTAAGAACAACTGTAAGCTTTGTCATTAATTTTGTAGAACTAATGACTATAGCGTAAAATACAAAGCTATATAGGAGATTTTTTACCGAAAAAGCATAACAAATTCATTCATTATTGATGTTCTTCATTATATATACATTAAAATTTTCAACGATAAGAAATGAGGAGCATACGACATTTACTAATACATGAAAAAAGGCTTTTAATCGAAATGATTATAAGCCGTTTTGTTTTTAAAAATGTTACTTAGTCGATTGTTCTTCTCATTCATACGTTTTAAAATACGATAGCATTTGTTTCTCAATCTCTAACATTTCATTTTTTCTTTATTCATGTCTATTAAAAGTGTAATAAATTCTTATACTAATGGCAAATGGTAATAAATAGAGTAATTACTGAGGTAAAATAAGGTCATCTCTATAGCGTATGGTTGATTTCATTCTTCCTACCCTTTGTGATTATTCACAAGTACCACCTTATAAAATTTCCATATTGGAGGTTACAAAATTAGTAACTCCATTTTCATAAATAAAAAAAGCACAACTAAAGTTAATTAAACCTCGTTGTGCCTTTATTTATATCTTATTTATCTTCTGCTACGAATGGAAGTAATCCCATGATACGAGAAACTTTGATAGCTGAAGTTAATTTACGTTGGTACTTAGCGCTAGTGCCAGTTACGCGACGTGGTAAAATTTTACCGCGCTCAGAGATGAATTTTTTAAGTAAATCCACATCTTTATAGTCGATATTCGTAATGTTATTAGCAGTGAAGTAGCAAACTTTACGGCGTTTGCGGCCTCCGCGACGTGGTGCCATAGTATGTCTCCTCCTTATCATTTTTTATTTTAGAAGTATTAGAATGGTAATTATGACAGGTTAAATTGTCAAATCCCTTTTTAGTTCTTCTCTGAATATGATTTCAATACAAAAGTGTCAAATTTGGATTGTACTGTCCCGGAAGTTTTACATCCACGAGTAGTAATTTTGAAATTATTGTTTTACCAATTCGATTACGTTATCCTTGTATAGTTTTTCTTCTAAATCAGCTATCTTTCTTTGAAGATTTATTATCTCTTCAGTTAGAAAAACATTTTGATCAAGGAGTTTTAGTTTCTCATCGTTTGATTGTTTGAGTGCTTCTTGTAATCGTTTTATACGCTTTTCTTGGACACTATTCTTATTATTGACTTCTTTAGGTTCTTTCTTGTCATTCATTAGTGAATTCGCTTCGTCGATTTTTAATTTTAAATCTGGACGATTATAAAGCGTCTGACGAGTCACTTTAGCCTCATTTGCTACCGAGCTAATGTTAATTTTCATTTTTTTCCTTTTGAGCTTCTGAATGGCTTCTACTACCTTTATTGTGGTCTTCTCACGATTGATTTCTGCTAAATCCTTATTATTCATCATCTTTACTCACTTCCACTTCCGACATAGCTTTCTGAAATTCCTTATTAGCCATCTTCTTACTTAACTCCTGTATATAATATTCCAGTTTACCTTGTTGATAATGTAACTTGGATGTCCATATACTGTCGTAATTGCCTGCTACTTCAAGTTCCTCGTTAACTCTCTCAAGGCGTTTCTCGTACACAGGTAGGTGTTTAGATGATGCTAAGAAATTACTACAGCCAAGACAAGCTCCGTCTTGTTCACAGGGTTCACCACGCATTGGGTGATGAGTACAGATACCGTGAGGTAGAAGTTCAATTTTTAAGGCTCTACGAAGTTTTTCAATCTGTTCAATAGTTTTCCCTTTGAACGGATTCTCGTCTCCCTCAAGCTGTTTTAAAACGATTTTATTGGTAGTTGCTATAGGTGTTTCACCAGATAGAATATCTTTTACAACTTGTTGTTTATCTTCCGTATGGTTATAAGTTTCAGTCATCAATATTGACTTATGACCCATAAGTTCAGCTACATCGTGGGTTTTTAAACCACCTTGATAAGCGTACGTTGCACAGATGTGTCTAAAATAGTGACTGGTTAACTTTAATAAATTCCCTTTTTCATCACGAAGATCATATTTCTGAATAAAAGGCGTTAGTCTGTTCTTAGTCCAGTTTCCTTTACTTGCTACAGTTACAGGTCGGCCAGCTATATTCCTTTTTCTAACAAGGAATAGATACGGTAGTCCTGATTCTTTTCGCAAGGGTTCAGTGTATTCTTCTAGCTTATCAATCGCAATACATACTTCTTTATTTGCAGGTTTATTAACTTCGGTAGGTTCATTGTTAATCTTTGTACTTACAAAGGTGATAAACATTTCTCCGTTAATTTGCGATAAGCAACCTTTTTGAATAGAAAGCACTTCTTCAATTCTACAGCCAATCTGACTAGCAATGATAATACTTGCTGCCGTTAGAATCTCACTATCTTGACCATTTTCCGATACTTCTAAAGCTGTTGTGATTAGATGACTAACAATATCTTTTTCAGGTAGAACTTTATTTGATTTACCAAATTTAGTACCACTTTTAATATTATTATTTTCAATAATCATCGAATTGTATAGAAGCTCGACGTGATTTGTATTAGATGGTACTTCCCATCCTCTAACAGCTCCACGTTCAAGTATTTCTTTTACAACTTGTGCAGCTTTCTTTTTACTAACTGCACTTGTCGGTTCACCATTATCTTTCGTGTCAGATAAAACAAAGTTAAAAAATTCTTCTAATCGATACTTGGAAATATCCTCAAATGAAGTAATGTCTTCATTTTGTTGAATGAATTTATCAAAAGTATGAAGAGCTGCTAGTTTTCTTTTTACAGTAGTGAACCCATTTGTTATTAGTTCCGTTACCATAAACCATTTAATCGTATTCTTAATGGATGTGGATTTGAATCTGTCAAACTTTAACCAACATTTATTTTCAGGCCAAGTTGCACTGCCTGGAATCAAATGCTTAAAATCCCAAAGGTCATCTTTAAACATTGAATTTCCGACTCTAAATTCATCATTCGAATCCTCATAATGAGAAGGGGTATAGTAAATGTATTTAAATAACTCTTGTGCCATTAATTATTACCTCCTTTTGCATTCTGAATAGAATCTAGTTGTGTAACTATTTCAGTAAGTGCTTTTTCAGTTTCAAGAAGGAGATAATCTGTACCGATTAGGTTTTCTTCCATATACCTTTGTTTATCTGCTTTTATCCTTTCCAAGTGATTCTTATGTACTTCTAAAAATTCTGGAGTCGTAATAAACTTAGGACAGAATAGACAGGCATTTGGTTTTTTACAATCGATAACTTGCTCTTTTATGGGTCTAGCACAAACACCGTCTGGCAATTGAGCCATTAGACGTTTCTCTTCAGTAATCTTTTTCTTTTCTTCATCAATGATGTAATCAACACCTTCTTCAATAACGCCAATGAATCCAAGTTTCCTATAGGTTTTACTAAATCGTTCATTTTGAACTTTTGCATATAGCCTAGTTGAATGACTAGAATTATGACCTAGAAACTCCATAACTTCTCTCATACTCATACCGTTATTTAATAGATCAGTTCCTATTGTGTGACGGAATTGATGAAAGTTTAGTTCATACGGTTCGCCTGTAGGATCCGTAATATTATATTTACTACAGAAGTCTTTCAGCTTTTTTCTTGCAAAATACTGTTGTAAATATTCAAACTTTCTTTTACGACTTTGAACTGGTTTAACAAATATGAACACTGTATCAAGTTCCTCTTGTACCCATTTAGTATGTTTTGCAACGAAACGTATTGCCCTTACAATATCGTGACTGATCGGTATATAACGGTCTGTTAAAGTCTTTTCATTAAGGACTTCTAAGATTGGTTTACCCATTAGATCTTTTGCTATATGTTGTTCCTGGATTGATAATGCTTCGTGAATTCGCATCCCGGTACCTTTAATTATTGTAATAAGACCCCACATAATAACATCCATATAATCCATTTCTTCTGAACGCATTCTGTCTAAAGCAATATCAATTTGTTTCATAATTCTATCATCGATTACCATTGTTTTTAGCGTATCTTCGGTCTGAAGTATTTGATATTCCATCCCATCAAAAAGGTTATTGATAGGAAAGTCGGACCAACCTAACATTCTACCGTGATTCAGGTAATGCTTTAAGGACGCTAACTTCACAGACCTTGTAGATTTAGCCTCTGTATTCATTAAAAGATAGTGTAAGTATTCTTCTGCTATCCTCGGTGAAATATCTGCGAATGTTTCCAATGTATAATTCGATTCTTGAATAAAGTAAAAAAACTCTTTAATTCCAGTGCTATATCTATGGAGTGTACTTAATGCTAATTTATCCATATTGAGCTGTTCTAAGGTAATTTTCTTAATTGTTTCCTTAAACCATTTATTGGGTAAGTAAGTAAACTCAAATGAATAAGGCACTGAAGCTCTTTCTTCTTCAATTAACCAAACATCTGAATTAACATCTACTAAAGTAGCAGTTCCCATTAGAAAACACGTCCTTTCTTGTTC
Source organism: Lysinibacillus sp. 10T31 (assembly GCF_056394365.1). Lineage (NCBI taxonomy): Bacteria > Bacillati > Bacillota > Bacilli > Caryophanales > Bacillaceae > Lysinibacillus > Lysinibacillus sp. 10T31. Next base: position 1,474 of record NZ_JBFTHS010000039.1, on the reverse strand, counting down.
GCTAAATAACTTTCGTACGACAAGGAAAGTGTTTCAGTAGAAACTTGCGTATACTTTTGTGTTGTACCGATGCTGCTATGTCCTAAACGAGCTTTTATAACGGCTAAATCTATACCCATATCTGCCATATTAGATGCGTGAGTATGCCGTAAAGCGTGGGGTGTAACATACTTTCGTTTTAACCCACTAACCTCGTTAGCTTTTCGAAATAATTCTTCGATAGTTCCTCTGTTGGGAGGTAATCCTTGATTTCTTAAATGGTTTACAATTAGATAATCACAATAATCCACTTGCGGTCTATGGTACATCACATAGTCATCAATTCCCTCTAATAATGATGTAGAAATAGGTATTATTCTTTCTCCTGTTTTCAACTGTCTATCTTCATCATCAAAATTTCCTCTATCGACTAAATAAATGTTACCTACTGTTTTAAATGGTTCTGGAAGATCATAATCGGAAATCCTTAGATGTAACAGTTCTCCAATCCTCATACCTGTTTCATACAGTAATTTAAATATCAATTCATTTCGTACCCTTAAAGATTCATCCATAGTTGATACATCACCGATAGCTTTATAAAACACCTCAGCTTCTTCTGGATATAATCTCTTTTTATCTACACTTTTACGCTTTTTACGACTAAAGAAAGAAAAAGCATTTGCATCCCATTTTTTATTAATGTGTCTTAAATAACTTAAATGGTTTATTTGCCTTTTATCTTTAATCTTATAGTTAGCAGGTTCAACGAACCCCATCATACCGAAGTATTTATAGAAGGTCCCTAATGCTGCTAAATAGCCATTAAGTGTAGAAGGGGATACTTTTGTTTTATCTTGATATTTCTCTGCATAAGCATTATCTATATAAGCGATAAAGTCAGGCATATGTCTTGGTTCTACTTCAAAAGGTCTTAATTCCTCTTGCTCCATCCATTTATAGAACACACATATCTTTTCTAAATAAGTAGTTATAGTGTTAGGAGACATTCCTTTGTTCTCTAAATATCTCGTAAAATCTAAAACCTCTGGGACAATTCTCATATCAGAATCAATTAATACTTGGACATTAGAAGCTTTTCTAATATACACCTTAACCCCTCCTTGCCGTTTAAAAATAGGTAGGTATTCTCGACCTTAATGTAATATATCTCTCAAAGCTGAATAAACAAGAACATATATTCTACGGAACTACCTAAAATATACACTATTTAGTAGAATTACGCTTAACAATATATACTTTAAATTAGACAAACCTTACTCTTTGGTAAAAAATACAATTTTGATAAATAAAAAAGGCTGTTTTCGAAAAGATTGTTGCGATTCAACTAAACCAGCTAATAGTTTGTCAATAATTTTCTGTTAAAAGTTTAATAGGCACGTGCTATACTAAAAAAGTGCATGACAAATAACCGTCCTAAAGTTTGTTTTTGGAAGGTTTTGTTTGATTTAGTTATACCTACTTATCAAGCTAA